>NZ_JBNAFV010000002.1:5000-234818 GCF_049800875.1 Amaricoccus tamworthensis
CTGCATTGAAGGAACTCGGCAAAATGCCTCCGTAACTTCGGGAGAAGGAGGCCCCGTTCGTGGGCAACCACGGGCGGGGGGCACAGACCAGGGGGTGGCGACTGTTTACTAAAAACACAGGTCTCTGCGAAGTCGCAAGACGACGTATAGGGACTGACGCCTGCCCGGTGCCGGAAGGTTAAAAGGAGAGGTGCAAGCCTTGAATTGAAGCCCCGGTAAACGGCGGCCGTAACTATAACGGTCCTAAGGTAGCGAAATTCCTTGTCGGGTAAGTTCCGACCTGCACGAATGGCGTAACGACTTCCCCGCTGTCTCCAATGCAGACTCAGCGAAATTGAATTCCCCGTGAAGATGCGGGGTTCCCGCGGTCAGACGGAAAGACCCCGTGCACCTTTACTACAGCTTCACACTGGCATCAGGTCAGCGATGTGCAGGATAGGTGGTAGGCTTTGAACCGGGGACGCCAGTTCCCGGGGAGCCATCCTTGAGATACCACCCTTCGCTCATCTGATGTCTAACCGCGGACCGTTATCCGGTTCCGGGACCCTGTGTGGCGGGTAGTTTGACTGGGGCGGTCGCCTCCCAAACAGTAACGGAGGCGCGCGATGGTGGGCTCAGACCGGTCGGAAATCGGTCGTCGAGTGCAATGGCATAAGCCCGCCTGACTGCGAGACTGACAAGTCGAGCAGAGACGAAAGTCGGTCATAGTGATCCGGTGGTCCCGAGTGGAAGGGCCATCGCTCAACGGATAAAAGGTACGCCGGGGATAACAGGCTGATACTGCCCAAGAGTCCATATCGACGGCAGTGTTTGGCACCTCGATGTCGGCTCATCACATCCTGGGGCTGGAGAAGGTCCCAAGGGTACGGCTGTTCGCCGTTTAAAGTGGTACGTGAGCTGGGTTTAGAACGTCGTGAGACAGTTCGGTCCCTATCTGCCGTGGGTGTAGGAGACTTGAGAGGAGTTGCCCCTAGTACGAGAGGACCGGGGTGAACGCACCACTGGTGGACCTGTTGTCGTGCCAACGGCAGTGCAGGGTAGCTAAGTGCGGACAGGATAACCGCTGAAGGCATCTAAGCGGGAAGCCCCCCTCAAAACAAGGTCTCCCTTGAGGGCCGTGGAAGACCACCACGTCGATAGGCCGGAGATGTAAGTGCAGCAATGCATTCAGTTGACCGGTACTAATCGCCCGACAGGCTTGATACGATCCAGTGGAAGAGAGGAACACCCTCCCACATGGTCGAAAGTCAGACCCAACACACCAGTAAAACATGGAAAGACAGTCATCGTGTAGAACGGCTTCCCCGTTGCGCAGCATCACGCTGTGCTCCGGTGGCAGCCGGTGTGTCTTGCCGGTTTGGTGGCTTTAGCGTGAGCGAAACACCCGATCCCATCCCGAACTCGGCCGTTAAGCGCCACAGCGCCGATGGTACTGCGTCTTAAGACGTGGGAGAGTAGGTCACCGCCAAACCTGTCAGACACACCAAACGCTCTCTTACGGTCTCAATCAAATACCAGACGGCACGCAGAAGCCGATACGGGGAAACCTTCCCCGTCACGCAGCACAAAACTGCAACTCTGCAAAAGCGTCGCGGGGTGGAGCAGCCCGGTAGCTCGTCAGGCTCATAACCTGAAGGTCACAGGTTCAAATCCTGTCCCCGCAACCACTGTTAGCGAAGACCTGTGCATCGCGCAGGTCTTTTCGATTCCAGCATCCGAAAACGCAAGTAATCCATCAGGATCGCTTGGGCACAAAATTCAATGGTTCGGCGAGGACAACCCCTACGGATCAAAATCACAGACCCGAACGCGCGGCACTCGCTTCAGTGCCCCCGGCGACATGGTTTGCCAGCAGATCCTTCAGAGATTGTGGCCTGCCATAAAAATACCCCTGAGCCTCAAAACAGTTCTCCTGAAGGAGAATTTTGACGTGCTCTTCCGTCTCCACGCCTTCGCAAAGCAGTTCGATCCCAAGTCCACTGCATAAGGCGCGGACCGAGCGGACGATTGCGAGGGCATCCGTGTCGTCGGTCCCGAGGGCCTGGACGAAACATTTGTCCAGTTTGAGTTTCCGCAGAGGGAGTTTGGACAGATAGGCCATGGACGAATACCCCGTTCCGAAATCGTCCAGGGCCCAGGACACGCCCAGGGTTTCGACGTCGCGCATGGTTTCCACGACCGAATCAGATGGGGACGTGAACACCGACTCGGTGAGTTCCAGCCATAACCTGTGCGCAGGCAAACTGCTGGTGCGAAGGGTGGACTGAACGTCTCCGACCAGATCGCTGTCGAGCATCTGCAAACCGGATACGTTGACCGCGACGCTCACATCGGGGGGCATCTGCATTGCATCCCGGGCGGCCCGACCAAGCACCCAGCGGCCGATTTCGGCGATCGAGCCGTTTGATTCCGCAATTTCGATGAACTCGTCGGGAAAAACCTGGCCAAGTTCGGGATTGGTCCAGCGCAGCAGGGCCTCCACGCCGATCAGACGCCCGTCCCTCATATCGAACTGGGGCTGGTAGACGAGGTTAAACTCCTCATCCTCGATAGCCGTCCACATGGCCCGTTCGATTGCCCGGGCGCGCTGTTTTCGTTCGATTTTATCCGGCTCATGGGCGTGGATGCGGGTGCCGCCAAGCTGTTGCGCCTGGTCCAGGGCTTCCTCGGCGTAGTCGAGCAGATCGGTGGCCAAAACTTTGGATCCGGCTTTGTGATCCGCATAACCGATCCGCGCGCCAACCCTGGCGCTCGTGGTTCCTAACACGTAGGGCGCGGCAATGATATCCCGGATGCGCTTTGCGGTTTCTACGGAGGCCGCAGCGTCCTCCGTGTTCACGGAATAAACCGCGAACCCGTCACCTTCTAGGCGTACGACATCCGACAATCCATTGCCGGTACGGCTCAACCGTTTCACGGCCTCCTTGAGCACGAGGTTCCCGACATCCCGGCCATAGGTCATGTTGATGGTCTTAAAGCGGTGCAGGTTGAGGGCAAATACCGAGACGTCGTTGCCCGCATCCATGTGCTTCTGCAACCGGTCCAGAAATTCGTGGCGGCGCAGTGCGCCGGTACGCCCGTCATGGGTGGAGAGATAGATGAGCTGCTTTTCCTTTTCCCGCAGGGCCGTAACATCCCTCGCGGAGATGGTTGCAATCCGTCTCGGCCCATCGCTGCCGTTTTGGCGCCGGTCCGCGACCTCGAGTTCGGACGGTGTGACCGAATACTGAAAAACATGCCGGCCGTGATGGGTTTCCTGAAACCCGGAGGGTTCCCAACTCCCCCGCGCCAGCGCCTCAATTGCGGCGAGGGCAGCCTGCTCGAGCTCCCTGGGGATGGTTTGCGAACCGTCGCCACGCTCGGAGATCAGCTGCTTTGCGCTGGCGCTGCTGCTGAGAATGGCACCGGTATGATCCAGCACCAAAATCATGTCGGAGCTGTCATTGAAGACCTGCTCGAGCAGGCGCCGCGTGTTGCCGATCTCCGCACGGGTGTAGCGTATCAGCCAGTTGCTGACATCAAGGGCCTTTGCCAGACGCCAAAGCCCGTAGATCAGCAGCCCAGGGTAGAGCACGCCCGTCGACAGCAAAACAGCCTGGGACCGGAACAGCCACAGCCCGGTGACCTCAACGGCGCCGATGAGGACCACGGACTGTGTCATCAGCTTCCAGTGGCCGAACCCGCGCCGCCTGATCTCGAAAAGGCCGATGGCCGCGGTGAGCAGGAGAATGCCGAACCAACCGGTTGTGGGTTGCGGAATGATCTGCCGCGAGAGGGTTTCGCTCGCCAGAATATGGATCAGCGGACCTGGAACAATGCCATGCACGGGCACGGCGAAATTGTCGCGTAACTCAACCGCGTGGGCACCTATGACAACCGATTTACCCTCAAATGCGGATGCCGGAACGGTGCCGTCCAGAACATCCGCCACGGAGTAAAACGGGATGCTGGCGGGCTGGAGCGCGAAATTGATCCGGAACAGCCCGTTTTCCGGCCCGAACACTCCGGACAGGAAAGAAGCGGCGGACGGCATGTCCATGCCGTCGATCTCTCCACTGAAATAGTAGTGCCTGACCATGCCGTCCGCGTTTGCCGGCACGTTCACCGAGACCGGCCAGCTGAGTGCCTCGAAGGCGGAGTAGGGCAGGTTGTGGCTCAGCTCCGCATCCTCGTCCGGGCGGGCGGTGGCATCTTGCGCAAACGCGGCGAGATATGTACTGCCTCCGGCCCGGTCGAGCGCCGCCTCGAAGGCCGCGTCATCAGCGGGATTGCTTGCAAACGCAAAATCGATGTCAAAAAATACGTCGCGCGGGCCCGCTTCGGAAATTCGGTCCAGCAGGTCGGCATGAATCCGGCGGGGCCACGGCCAGATCCCGATCCGTTTCAGGCTTTTGTCATCGATTGCCACAAATACCGTGTCACCGGTGACCTCCACCGGTGACAGTCGCATTCGGAAATCCGCTATTGCGGTGTCGAGCGGCCGCAGGACACCTGTCAGGGACGCAAAAGCGGCGATCAGGGTGATCACCGCAACGGCACCAATTCGGGTCAAAACTGCCAGTGTGCCTGCCTCCGCCGGGTTTCGTTCCGGTCAGGCCGTCCAAACGGATCCCGTGGGTTTTAACTCAGGGATCCGCTTGTCGAACCCTGATTATGCGGCCAAATCAATCATCGTCATCATCGTCATCATCGTCATCATCGTCATCATCGTCATCATCGTCATCATCGTCATCGTCATCATTGTTGCTGCCGCCGTTTCCTTTCCCGTTCCCGTTATTGCCCTTGCCGTTTCCGGTGTTCCCGTTGTTTCCGTTCCCGTTGTTCCCGGAGCCGTCATCGTCGTCATCATTGTTGCTGCCGCCGTTCCCGTTCCCGTTGCCGTTATTGCCGTTCCCGTTTCCGGTGTTCCCGTTGTTTCCGTTTCCGTTGTTCGCGGAGACGTCATCGTCGTCATCACTGTTGCTGCCGCCGTTTCCGTTTCCGTTCCCGTTATTGCCGTTCCCGTTTCCGGTGTTCCCGTTGTTTCCATTCCCGTTGTTCCCGGAGTCGTCATCGTCGTCATCACTGTTGCTGCCGCCGTTTCCGTTCCCGTTATTGCCGTTCCCGTTTCCGTTGTTCCCGGAGTTGCTGTCGCCATCATCGTTGCCGCCGCTGGTGTTTCCGTTTCCGGTGTTTCCGTTGTTTTTGTTCCTGTTTTTCTTCTTCTTCTTTTTCTTTTTGGAATTCCCGGCTTCTGAATCCGATCCCCTGCCGGATTTCGTTGCAGCTGCTGATGCGGCGGCTGCGGCTAGGATTTCAGGTCCATCACTGTCATTGCTGCCGCCGTTCCCGGACGCCGCCGCACTCCGGCGCGAAGAAGATCGTGAGGTTTTTTTTGATTTGGCGGGATCGAGTTCCTCGCTGACGCTCTCAATCGTTTCCGCCGGCTGCGGTGCCGCCACAACCGTCACGGCCGCCTCACCGGACGCCGATACCATGGCCATCTGTCCCGGCGTTACGCTGGTTTCCCTGGAGGACCCGGAATTGCGCACGTTGACCTGGCCCCGGTCCACGCGCACCGAGGATCCCTTCCGGTTGACTGACACCTCGAACACCGTGCCTTTCACAACCGCTGCCATATGCGGGGTTTCCACCTCGGCGTGGCGCCGGTCCCGGACCTCGAGGTCCAGAACCACAGAGCCCTTGCGGTGAACAACCTTTGTGTTTGACCCTTCGTTCTGCCAGGTGGCAATCGCCGTCAGGCTGCCCGGATGGATCAGAATGCGTTCCTCATCGCGACGCAGGATAACGCGCCCCCGGCGCCCGGTCTGAATCCAGCTGGCATTCGGAATCTCCTGCCCGGTAGCAACCTCACTCCAGGTTTTTCCATCAGGTGCGAAAAATACGTCACCGCCGGCCCGGTCCACCGTCCAACCCGACGATGCCTTCGCATCACCTGCAAAAATCAAAACTGTCAGGAACAGAAGGTGAATCAGTACGCGCATGTCAGAATCTCCGGAGTTGAGGGAGACTTCTCACACGTGACTTCATAACGTACGGTTAAATGCAGTCGGAACCGGTACTGTTTGGAGGCCGAATACCGCATGGCCGGGGCGGAACTGATCCGCCCCGCGCCTCGATGGCGTCAGGCGCGAACGTGGAGGTTCTGCACGCCGCGACGCTCGCGGATCGCGTCCTTGATGACGGCTTTGGTCAGCGCTGTGCACATGAGGAACATGACGAGGCTGAACGGCAGTGCCCCGATCACCATTGCGGTTCTGATCGCATCCAAACCGCCCACGAGGAGCAGGCCACCAACCACCAGGCTGAGCGCCACACCCCAGAAGATGATGTGAGCCCGGCCTTTCGGACTTTCCTCTCCCGCCGCGTTGATCGTGTTGACGATCAGAATGGCGGAGTCAGCGGTGGTGACGAGGTAGGTCAGCAACAGAACCACTACGATCGCTGCCATAGCCCAGGCCAGGCCGCTGCCGAGCATCAAATCCAGCATGACGAAGAGCTGACTCTCCTGTCCCGCCCCGGAAATCGCGTCTCCGGCCCCGCCGTTCAGTGTCATGTCGATGGCGGTCCCGCCGACCAGGGTGAACCAGACAAAACACATCAGCGAGGGGACGATTATGGCGCCGAGAACATATTCCCGAATGCTGCGCCCCCGGGAAATGCGGGCGAGGAACACGCCGACAAACGGCGCAAACGCAATCCACCAGGCCCAGTAGAAAACCGACCAGCCGCCCTGCCATGACGCAAGTGCATCACCGGTTTCGCTGCCATCCGGATGCCAGACCGTGAACAGCAGTCGCGGAAGTTCAGTGATATATGCGATCAGTCCGTCAAACAGCGCTCCAAGGCCAAAGAACGTTGACCCAAACAGCACGAAGAACGCGAGCAGGAAGAAACTCAAACCCATATTGAGGTTCGACAGCCACTTGATCCCCTTGCCAACGCCCGAGAGCGCAGACAGCGTAGATGCGCCCAGAATGACGATCAGTGCCACAACGATCCCCGCCGCACTCGGTTTGCCATCCGCCAGAACGATCCAGTCGCCAAACCCAACCCGGTTGAGACCCGCTACGAACTGCTCGACGCCAAACCCCAGGGTCTGCGCCACGCCCAGGATCGTCGCAACCACGGCGACCACGTCGACAACGTGACCCCCAACACCGGAAAGCCGAGCGCCAAACAATGGCGTCAGCGCCGACCGCACCGTCAGGGGAAGATTGCGCCGATAGGAGAAATAGGCGAGCGACAGACCAACCAGGGCATAACAGGCCCAGGCCGAAAAGCCCCAGTGCAGGAAGGACCAGACATAGGCCGCGGTTACGTTGTCCGCACCCGATGCGGTCGTCTCGCCCATAATAACATTGGGGTTGTTGGCGAAATGATACATGGGCTCGGCTGTGGCGAACGTGAGCATGCCAATGCCGATACCGGCGCCGAACATCATGGAAAACCACGAAAACCGCGAAAACTCCGGGCGGTCATCGGGCAGACCGAGCTTGAGCCGTCCGGTTGTCGGCACCAGCGCCAGACCGACGCACAGGATCAGGAATATCGCCACAACCCAGATATACCAGCTGGCGAAGCTGTTGAGCATGGCGCCGTTCAGCGCATTGAGCACCGCCGCGGCATTTTCCGGCACCGTGATGGCCCAGACGATCAGAGCGCTCACCAGAATTTTCGACGGGATGGCCACACTCCGCGCAAAGCCGGAATAAAAGCCCTCATCGGCCGTCGGAATATGTAAATTCATAAGGGGTGGTTTGTCAGGCATGTGTCCTCCGTTTTGTTGGGAACCGTCCGGACAGCCGACTTCATTCGCCGAGCGCAATTGCCCGGCGTGGGCGGTCCAGATCGTTCCATGGAAGCGGCGTATCGAAATTGCCGCAGTAATTGGGGGCAGCCCCGTGCGGGGCTGGCCCGGGCTGCCGTCAGCTCGGCAGGTATTCCGCGCTCCAGCTTTCGCTGAGCTGACCGGATTTCAGCATCGTCTCAATGGCCGCGTCCGAGTAGCCAAGATCACGCAGGATATCCCGCGTTGACGCGCCAAATTTTTCGGTGGGCTGCAGCGCAAACACCTTCCCGCGCGAAGGGCGCACCGCATAGGGGTCGAGCTGCGTGACCTCATGTCCGCTCGGATGATCCGCATAGTGCGAGAAGGAATAGCTTCCCCGGTCGGTCCCAGGCGTTCCGTCCGGTTCACGCAGGTTTTCCGAACGTAGCGCATCAATGTTGTTGCAGATCGCGCATCCGATATCCGCCGCCCTCAGACGCTCAATCCATTCCGTGGCCGGATGCATCTGAAACGCTCCGGCCAGGTAGGCCGCACGCTCCTCCTCCGGAAGGTCGGGCAAATCGCCAAGATCCTCGACATTGCGGAACCGCGGCAGGTCCGTCTCATAGGCGCTCAGGAGGATGTAGATGCCCGAAGCCGTGCTGTAAAAGCGGCTTAACGGATCATACCCGTTCACTTCCGGACCGGACGGTTCGTCAAAAAGTCCGCGCCCCCGGTAGTCATAGGCAAACGGGATCTGCAGCAGGCCGCTGTTGGCCGACAGCGACGTGCGCCCGCGCCCGATCCTGCCAAAGCGGTGCTTCTGATAGAGCGCCGCCGCCACCGCCAGCGCCCCGCCAAATCCGCACATGACGTCGATCGTACCCACATGGGCGTGCTCTTCCGGCCGGTCCATCGCGCCGCCAAACCGAAGCATGATGCCCGTCGTTGCCTGAACCAGATCGTCATACCCGATGTAATCGGTCCGGGTGCCGCGCCGCACTCCGCTGAAACAGTCCAGCTTGCAGAAAATCGCCTCCGGGTTCAGCTTGCGCAGGCTCTCCGCGTCCAGGCCCATGCGTTTGATCTGGCTGTCCGGTGCGTTCCAAAAAATCACGTCAACGGATTTAACAAGGTCCTCAAAGACCTTTCGCCCGTGCTCCGATTTCACATCCGCCAGAATGGACTTTTTGCCGCGACCCTGGCTGAGTCCATAGATCACGGTGTTCCAGCTGTCATAAAGCGGCTGTGCCGGGTCGATCTTGATCACCTCGGCCCCAAAACGCGCAAGGTAACTCGCCGCGTGCGGCCCGGCGATGACGTTGCACATGTCCAGAACACGCACCCCCGACAGCCACCCTTCCTGGGCGATACCGTCCTCCGGGTCGGGAATTTCGGTGCGCAGCTTGCGCAGGATTTTCAGCGCCTCATCGAACTCGACCCAGCGCCGCGGTTCCGGGTTCAGCGCCTCCTCACCACTTTCCTCCATCCAGACGACCGGGCCGGGCTGGATCATCTCACCGTATTCCGGGTCCCACACATCGATCATCAGACCGGAGGTCTCGGCATATTCGTCGTTGATCCACTCCTGAAGCCAGCGCTGCGGCGCACCGGGTATCCCCGCGCGTCCGAACATGCGTTTCCACTCGTGAGAGGTGCGCGTCATGAACACCTCTTTCATCCGCGCCGCAATCTTGTCGGCCCATTCCTTCGGCATCGGGTAGACGCCAAGAGAGGTGTCTGAAACCCATTCCGACTGCGGTTTGTAGGTGTCGTCCTCTTCCTGCAGCCCCTCCGCGATCATCTCCTCATAAAGCCCCAGAACCTCAAGGCAGCGTCGCGCGTGGTATTTGTGGCTGGGGCAGACGACGTAGAACATGCGCCCGTCCTTGCACATGTAGCTGCGGAAGAACGGGTCGAGCAGTTCCTGAAGCTCCTCGTATGACACATTCATCGGCAGGCCCTCAACGCGACGCCGCTCGATCTCAATTTCCCGTTGCGTCAGATAGCGGCCGGGCATGTCCGAGACCTTAATGGAGTTGTAGCACAGCCCCTCCATCACCGCCGCCGCCAGTGGCACCTCGATTTGGTCGCCCAACCCCGTCACCTGCCGGGACTGCAACGCCAGCACCGACGCCGATGCCGCAATCTGCGAGGCATAGGCCGATGACAGGGGCAGGGGCGAGAATGACGGGTTCAACCCCATCAGAACCCGGTTAAGCCCCATATCGGTAAAAACCCCGGAACTCGCGGCCACCACGCTTTCGAAAGCCCGCTGTTCCCGACGCTCCAGGTCGTTCGAGGCAAATCCAGGGATCGATATCGTGATGAGTTCGGGGCGCTCTTCCCGCATCGCCGCGAAATCGATACCCAGTGCCGCCAGTTTCCCGGGCCGGAAATTCTCGACAATGATGTCGGCCTCCGCGCACAGGGCCCGCGCTTTCTCCAGACCGTCGGTGGACGTCAGGTCGAGGTTCACGATCACCTTGTTGCGCATCAGCGCCGCATTGGCCGGGCTGTCCCACATCGGCCCGTCCGGCGGATCGACATGCACGACGGTCGCACCCAGATCACCCAGCAGCATCGCAACGGCCGGGCCCGCGATATACTGGCCGAAATCGACCACTTTCACCCCCGTCAGGGGCAGACTGGAAAACGAAGTACGCATTGTTCCTCCCAGGCTGATGCGCCGTTACTGACCCGCCAGAACCCAGCGGGCCGCTTTCTCCGCGATCATCAGCGTCGGGGAATTGGTGTTCCCGCTGGTGATTTCAGGCATGATGCTGGCATCCACGACCCGCAGGCCGGACACGCCCTTCATCCGCAGGTGCGGGTCGAGGACGGCACTGTCATCATCATCCCGACCCATTTTTACCGTTCCGACCGGATGAAAAATCGTGTTTGCAATATCGCCTGCCAGTTTGGCCAGATCTCCGTCGCTCTGATACTGCACACCGGGCTTGAATTCCTCAGGCTCATATTTCTCCATCGCAGGCTTCGACATGATCTCCCGCACCTGGCGCAGACTGTCTGCCGCGACCTTCCGGTCGTCATCCGTGTCGAGGTAATTGGGTGCCATCATCGGCGCGTCACGAAAATTGGCCGAGCGGATGCGTACCGTTCCACGACTGCTCGGGTTGAGGTTGCAAACGCTGACCGTCATGGCGGGAAAGGCATGCAGGGGTTCACCGAAGGCGTCGAGGCTCAATGGCTGTACATGGTATTCGAGGTTGGCGTGGCTGCGCCCCGGATCCGAACGGGTAAAAGCGCCAAGCTGACTGGGCGACATGCTCATCGGGCCGGAGCGCCTGAACAGGTACTCCACACCGATCATGGCTTTACCGAGGAGATTGCCCGCCAGGGTGTTGAGTGTGCGCGTCCCGGCCACCTTGTAGACCGCGCGGATCTGCAGGTGATCCTGAAGGTTCTCCCCCACCGGAGCATCGCGCAGCACCTCAATCCCATGGGACTTTAGCACGTCCGCTGGTCCGATGCCCGAAAGCTGCAAAATCTGCGGCGAATTGATCGCCCCGGCCGACAGCAGCGTCTCGCGGCGTGCGATGACATCGACAACCTGATCCCCGCGATGAACCCGGGCTCCGGAACACTTCAGGGCCCCATCCGCATCGCGATCAAAGGTCAGCTTTTCAACCAGCGCCTCGGTCCAGACCGTCAGGTTCCGCCGAGACTTCACCGGACGCAAAAACGCCTTCGATGTGTTCCAGCGCCAGCCCGACCTCTGGTTTACGTCGAAATAGCCTACACCGGCATTGTCGCCGCTGTTGAAATCATCCGTTTTTTCGATCCCGGCCTCGGTCGCGGCATCGGCAAAACTGTCCAGCACATCCCAGCGCAGCCGCTGTTTTTCCACACGCCATTCGCCTCCATGGCCATGCATGTCGGAAAACCTGGCATTGTCTCCGGTCTTCGGGTCCGCACCATCGTCGAGGCGATAGTGGTCCTCATGCGCCTTGAAATCCTCAAGTGAGCCGTCCCAGCTCCACGCGTCCTCGCCGGTCAGATGCGCCCAGTTGTCGTAGTCCCGCTTCTGCCCGCGCATGTAGATCATGCCATTGATCGACGAACAGCCACCCAGCGTTTTACCGCGCGGATAGCGCAGAACCCGCCCGTTCAAACCCTTGTCGGCCTCGGTGTTGTACATCCAGTCGGTACGGGGATTGCCGATGCAGTAGAGATAGCCAACAGGAATATGAATCCACGGATAACTGTCCCGCTTGCCTGCCTCCAGGAGCAACACGCGATTACTCGGGTTAGCGCTCAACCGATTGGCCAAAAGACAGCCCGCGGAGCCGCCACCGATGACGATGAAGTCAAATTCCGTTGTACTGTCGGCCATGACGGCACCCCCCATTGTCCTGGTCCTGCGTGTTTGGGAGGTGAAACCTGTCGCGCCCCGACACCGCCTTTGGCGATCTGTTGGTTCAGGTCGCGTCGGCGCCTCCCGCCGCAGCATTTCAGGCTGGTTTAGAGAGACGTCATCCACATTGCTAATGACAAATTTCTCGTTGTGATATTAGAATTTTTAATATGCAGCGATTTTCAACCGTGAACAGCATCCTCGCATTTGTCACCGTCGCGCGGGAAGGCTCCGTCTCCCGCGCCGCCGAGGTGCTCAACCTGACGCAACCCGCAGTCACCCATCAGTTGCGGCGTCTAAGCGAGGATACCGGCATAACCCTGTTCAGACGAACTCCGCGCGGGCTGGACCTGACACCCGACGGCGCCGCCATGCTGCCAAAGGCAGAAGAGGTTCTGGCTGCAATGACCGAATTCCGCCGCAGCGCCAGCCGACAGCTTGGTCAGGTCTCAGGCATCGTCCGGATCGGCACCATTGTGGATCCGGAGTTCATCCGTCTTGGACGCCTTCTGAGCGCGCTGGGTGCCGCCCACCCGAACATCAGCGCCGAGCTTGTCCACGGCGTCAGCGGCAACATCCTCGACCGGCTGAAACGCCGTCGCATCGACGCGGGCTTTTACCTCACTGGCCCGGAAAGCATAGACGCCATTCCCGCGGATCAACCTCTCTGTGTCAAAAAACTCGCTGATTTCATCTACCGCGTCATTGCACCATCGGGATGGCAGGCCAGGCTCGCCGGGGCCGACTGGTCTGATCTTGCGCAACTTCCGTGGATCGGCACGCCGGAAGCCTCGGTCCACAACCGTCTGCTTTCCCGGATTTTCGCGGAACACAACTGCACCCAGCGCACGGTGGCTCTCGTCGATCAGGAAGCCTCCATGCTCGAAATGGTCCGCTCCGGCGTCGGATTAAGCCTCTGTCGCGAATCCATTGCCCTCCATCAGCGCCAGTCGTTCGGCCTCGCCATGAGCGACCATCTCAAGGTTCCCGCCTGCCTCGTCATGCTCAGCCTTGAGGAGCGGCGGGAGAACCCCGTCATCGGCGCACTCTTCGAACAACTTGATCGCGTCTGGTAAACTCACCCCACGCTTCAGTGCCGCCGGTTCACAAAAGTCGCCCACATGCTGGAAATGGTTGTCATTTGTCCGTTATGCATTGATGCTACCTCAAAAGACTGGACTTACAGCATTTAGGGGAGAACCATGAAAACACCTGCATATCTGACCGCGCTCGCCGCCCTGGCCGTCGCCGTCCCGGCACAGGCCGAATTCGCACTGGACGACCGTTACGTGGACAATGACGGCGATCTGGTCGCCGATATCCCGGAGGACGCGTCGGAACAGATCGATCCCGATACTCTGATCTTTGCCTATACCCCGGTTGAGGATCCGGCCGTGTACGCTGAGGTCTGGCAGGGGTTCCTCGATCACATGGCTGAGCTGACCGGCAAAAACGTGCAGTTCTTCCCGGTCCAGTCCAACGCCGCCCAGATCGAGGCGATGCGCGCCGGCCGTCTGCATGTGGCCGGTTTCAACACCGGCTCAAACCCGATCGCCGTGGCCTGCGCCGGCTTCAGGCCTTTTGCCATGATGGCAGCCGAGGACGGCTCCTATGGCTATGAGATGGAGATCATCACCTATCCCGGCTCCGGCATTGAGGCGGTTGAGGACATCAAGGGCAAGGAACTTGCCTTCACCTCCGAGACGTCCAACTCCGGGTTCAAGGCGCCATCCGCGATCCTGAAAGCCGAGTTTGAAATGGTCGCCGACACTGACTTTACGCCGGCCTTCTCGGGCGCCCATGACAGCTCGATTCTCGGCGTGGCCAACAAGGACTACGCGGCCGCATCAATCGCCAACTCGGTCAAGGCCCGCATGATCGACCGCGAGGTCATCACCGAGGATCAGGTGGTGACGGTCTACCAGTCCCAGACCTTCCCAACGACTGGTTACGGCACGGTCCATAACCTGACACCGGAACTCCAGGACAAAATCCGCGAGGCTTTCTTCACCTATGAGTGGGAAGGCACAAAGCTCGCCGAGGAGTTCGGCCGGAATGGCGAGGACCAGTTCATCGAGATCTCGTTCAAGGATGACTGGGCCGTGATCCGGACCATCGACGACGCCAATGGTGTTGTCTACGAATGCCAGTAATCTGATACCGGAAAGGTAAGGGTGCGGGCGGCCACGGCTGCCCGCGTTTTTGGGGAGGACCGCAATGCTGCGGATTGAGGATCTGTCGAAAGTCTACGCGACGGGTGACAGGGCGCTGAGCGACGTTTCGCTGGAGGTGCCGGAAGGCCAGATCATGGGCCTCATTGGACCGTCAGGAGCGGGCAAATCGACACTGATCCGCTGCATCAACCGCCTGGTTGAGCCCAGTTCCGGCAGTGTCAGGCTGGGTGATGTCGATCTGGTTAAGGTGGGCAAATCCGAGCTCCGCCTGCAGCGTCGCCGCATTGGCATGATTTTCCAGGAATATTCGCTGGTCGAACGTCTGACCGTCATGGAAAACGTGCTGTCGGGCCGTCTGGGATACGTGCCCTTCTGGCGAAGCTGGCTGCGCCGCTTCCCGCCCACGGATATTCAAAACGCCTACCGTCTGCTCGACAGGGTGGGCCTGCTGGAACATGCCGACAAGCGCGCTGACGCCCTTTCCGGCGGTCAGCGACAGCGTGTCGGCATCGCCCGCGCCCTCGCGCAGGAGCCCGAACTTCTACTGGTCGATGAACCGACCGCCAGCCTCGATCCCAAGACCAGCCGCCAGATCATGCGGCTGCTGGTCGAAATCTGCGAGGAGCGCGGCCTTCCGGCCATCGTCAACATACATGACGTACCCCTGGCTCAGCAGTTCATGCAGCGTATCGTCGGTCTTCAGGCGGGCCGTATCGTTTTCGACGGTGCGCCCGGCGATCTGACGGAAACCGCTCTGACGACGATTTACGGCGCCGAGGACTGGAACGCCATGCGCCGCGGCGACGAGGAACAGGCCCAGGCCGAAGCCGATGCCAGGGACCGCATGGCGGCACTCGCCCAATGAGCGGCGCCACCTATCCAACGACGTGGCGCCGCCCACCACAGATTATCCGGGACCGGCGCTGGCGCATCGCATTGCAGGTCGGGATTTTGGTTTATCTCGTGCTCGCCATCGGGTCGCTGGAGATCGACTGGGCCCGCGTTGCCGTGGGTCTGGAACGCGGGCAGCGTTTCGTAACCGGTTTTCTCCAGCCCGATTTCACCAGCCGCTGGGGCGATATCTCTCGCGGCCTCGTTGAAAGCCTGACCATGACACTGACCTCCACCGTGGTCGGCGTCGCCATTTCCGTACCCATCGGCATCGGGGCCGCTCGCAATCTCGCGCCGAGGGCCGTTTACCTGATCTGCCGCTCGATCATCGCCGTCAGCCGTTCACTACAGGAAGTGATCATCGCGATCTTTCTCGTGGCCATGTTCGGCTTTGGTCCCTTCGCCGGCTTCGTGACGCTTTCATTCGCCACGATCGGTTTCCTCGCCAAGTTGCTGGCCGACGACATTGAGGAAATCGACGAGGCCCAGGCCGAGGCGATCCGGTCGACCGGGGCATCCTGGTGGCAACTCGTCAACTACGCGGTTCAGCCCCAGGTCATGCCACGCCTGATTGGCCTGTCGCTCTATCGCCTCGACATCAATTTCCGTGAAAGCGCCGTGATCGGCATCGTCGGGGCAGGGGGCATCGGCGCCACCCTGAACACCGCCATCGACCGCTATGAATACGACAGCGCGGGCGCAATACTGCTCATCATCATCGCGATCGTCATGGTTGCCGAATACGCCTCCAGCTATCTGCGGAAGTTCCTGCAATGAGCGACATTTCCCATCACAGCCAGATCTGGCAGCACAGGACCCCGCGCACACGCCTGATGATCTGGTTCGGCTGGCTCGCCCTTGTGGCGCTGTTCGTGTGGTGCTGGCAGATCATGACGCAAAGCACGATCTGGGCCTTTGTCACCGACGCGCCGCGTCAGGCCGCTGATATAGGCGGCCGCATGTTCCCGCCCAAATGGGAATATCTGCCCGAACTGATGCTCCCGCTCTGGGACACCATCAACATCGCCACTCTTGGCACCATCGGCGGCGTCATCATGGCAGTGCCCGTGGCCTTCCTCGCCGCGCGCAACACGACGCCCTCCGTGGCCATTCTGCGCCCCATCGCGCTTTTCATCATCGTGGCCTCCCGGTCGATCAATTCCCTCATCTGGGCGCTGCTTTTGGTTGCAATCATCGGCCCCGGCATCCTTGCGGGCATTGTTGCCATCGCGCTGCGGTCCATCGGTTTCGTCGGAAAACTGCTCTATGAAGCCATCGAGGAAACCGACCCGCGCCAGCGTGAAGCCATCGAGGCGACCGGCGCCGGCGCCGCCCAGGTCCTCAGCTACGGCATCGTACCCCAGGTCATGCCCGCATTCTGGGGCATTTCGGTCTTCCGCTGGGATATCAACATCCGCGAAAGCACCATTCTGGGCCTCGTCGGCGCGGGCGGTATCGGCCTTAAACTTCAGGCGTCCCTCAACGTGCTTGCCTGGGGCCAGGTCACCGTCATCCTGCTCCTGATCCTCGCCACAGTCGTCCTCAGCGAATGGGTCTCCGCAAAAATCCGGCACGCCATCATCTAGCGTGCCAATTGGCGCTGGGCCGGACAATACCGGCCCGTGCCTTATTCAGGCTGACAGATTTCTCCCGCCATCGCCGCCCGCACGGTTCGAACGCCAAGGGCCGCAATGGTCAGGATAAGCAGCGCCAGCATCCCCACACCCGCGAACCAAAACTGGTCCGACCCGGTCAGGTCGCCATGCCGGAACATGGCCGTTGTCAGTGCAGCCAACGGAAAGGACAGTGCCCAGAACGACATCGCAAAAGGCAGGCGCAGCAACGCCGGCACCTGGACCGCAACAATCGCCGCGAAGAAAATGGCAATGTTGATCAGAACCTGGGCCAGCGCATCAACCTCTCCGCCGTTCATCCCCGTCCAGGCAAGATAAGCGACCGATGGTGGCGCGATCATGATCACCAGCGTCGGCCGCAGCTTCCCCGGCAGCGGATCATGAAAAATCAGCCGGTTGAACACCAGCGTCAGCAGGATCAGCCAAAACAGCAGCCCGACGGCAAAGAAATACCAGGCGACCTCACCGAAGCCGAGGTGGACACCACCCAGCGGCACGATCACATTCGCGACCGCCGGAATAAACCACGCCGGTGACAGCATGACCGGCCCAAACGCCCGATGCGAAATCCACGCCGATACGATCACAACCGTCAGCACCGCCTGCACCGCCGCACCCGTGACCCACAAAACGGCCGACAGACCCGGGGCCATGTCCTGCAACAGAAGCGAGAGCAGCAATACGGAGATATTGGCGGCCGGAAAAAACGACAGCTTCACCGGATGGTTCCATTCCTCGGCCACGCGATCCGGAAACCGAAACGCTTTCAGCAGATAGGTCGCAAACAGCCCCACCAGCAACAGCACTCCGGCCCCGGTAATCGCCTGCGAGGCTGGCGCAAACCCACCGGCCCGCAGCGCCAGGCCGAGGCCAAAGACGCCCATCGTGACCCCGAAAAACGTGATCGGGAAATGGGCAAGGCGACCGGTTTCCCCGCCCATGTCAGTATCCACCTGCATGTTCAGCTCCGGATCAGGCTTCCTCGGGCTCATCAAAACTGATGAGTTTGGCCGCATAGGTTTTCTCACCCAGCCGCTCGATCAGATCGAGTTGCAGTTCCAGCCAGGCCTTGTGGCCTTCCTCGTCCAGAGCGATTTCCTCGAACAGCACCCGCGTTCCAATGTCCCCCACTTCCGCCGCATGCTGGGCAGCTTTGGAGTAGACCTGAATGGCTTCTTCCTCGTCCTCAAGGTCGGATTTGAACATCTCAGGCAGCGTTTCCGCCTTTCTCGGTGCCTTGTCGAAGGCCAGTTCCGGCGACGCCTTCAGAAACATCAGCCGTTCAATAAAACGGTCCGAATGGCCGATTTCCTCGGTCATCTCCTCGCGCATTTTTGTGGCGAGTTTCGTCAGCCCCCAGTCATCAAGGGTATGCGCGTGCAGCTGGTACTGGTGCGCCGCGGTCATCTCCATGTTCACGGCCCGCTGAAGGTACTCAATGATTTTTTCGTTCGACATTGTCAGTCTCCTTTTGTCATCAGTCGATTGTTTTTGCCGCCCTGCGCGGCGTTAGTCTCCGGGCCGCTTAGGGGCCAACAGCGATTCAAGCGTGTAAACGAGCACCGCCATTCCGACCGCACCCGCGACCGCGATCCCGAGGAACAGGATCAGATCAACCGGCCCGCCGAGGTCCGACGGCCGCGACCCGGTCATAACCATGACGAAGCCAACCCCCAGCACAGCTCCCACGGGCATCGACAGCTGCGCAAGCAAAAATTTGCGCCAGCTCACCGCCCGGTCCCGAATGAGTACATAGGCATAGGCCGCCGTAATAACCACGGCTGCAGCCACCATGACCCAGAGCAGCCCGCGGCCAAAAATTTCCTCGAAAACGGCAATCAGCGTGCCAAATGTCAGATCTTTCATGGTTCGTCTCCTTAGGCCCGTCCGCGCAGCATGGCGTTATAGGTGGCCTTGAGCGCCACCTCCTTCATGAGCCATGAGATCCACAGTTCCTCCAGCGGAGCGATCAAGCCGGGGAAGGACGGGACTAGGTTGTCGTTGTAATCGAACTCCACCAGCATCGCGCGCCCGATCCGTGTGATCATTGGACAGGAGGTGTATCCGTCGTAGGTCGCGGTGCCCTCGCTCCCCTGGATCGCCGAAACCAGATGATCCTCAACCACCGGAACCTGCCATTTTACTGATGCAGCGGTTTTGCCCTTGGGCACACCGGCCACATCGCCCAGCGCAAAAATCTCCGAGTAGCGCAGATGCCTCAGGGTCTGCATGTCGCATTCGACCCAGCCCTGATCCGTCCATTTGTCAGCCCAGGCAAGGCTCGACTGCACCACGAAATCCGGCGCCCGTTGCGGCGGGATCACGTGGATATAGTCGTATTCGATGTCCTCCGTGCCGTTCGCGGTGGAAAATGTCGCACGCTTTGCGCCTGCATCGATGGCGGTCAGCGTCCGGTTCATCATCGTATCAACGCCACGGTCCTCGAACAGCATCCGGACCTTTTCGGCCACGATCGGCACACCGAACAGCGATGACTGCGGCGCGGCATAGACCATGTTGACCTTGCCCGCGTTACCCGCCCGACGCGCGATGTCATCGATCAGAAACGTATGTTTCAGCGGCGCGCCCGCGCATTTCATTTCCGTTGCCGGCCGCGTGAAGATCCCGGTCCCGCCTTCTTCCGTAAACCGCCCCGCGGCCTGCCATGTGCGCGCCGCGTAGTCCGGTCCCGCATAGAGCGCTCCGATGCCGTTCTCGCCAACCATGTCGAGGCTGAAGCCCTCAATGGCGTCGTGGTCGAGCACGAGGCCGGGGGCCACCACCAAAAAATCATAAAGCAGGGTTTCACCACTGTCGGTCGACACGGTCCGGGCCACCGGATCCACCGAGGCAACCCGCTCCGGCAACCAGGTCACCCCATCCGGCAGCCAGTCCGCGGTTCGTGAGACAACGTAATTTGCCGGCTTCAGGCCCGTGGCGACCAGCGTCAGACCCGGCTGATAAAGGTGCTCGCGCCGCGGATCGATCAGTGTGATCTCCGCCCCGTCAAGCCGCCGCACCAGCCGGTTCGCCAGCGCGGTACCACCGGCACCCGCACCAATAATGACGATCTTGGCTGCAGTTTTGATCCCGGCAGCCTGCGCCGGCTCATCGAGCGGCACAAACGAGGCCGCTGCACCGCCGGCCAGTGCGGCGGTCAGGAATTGTCTTCTGTCCATTTTTCTACTCCCAGGGCAGGAGCGCGTCACGGGAATGCGACGCGCCCGTTACCGCTACTCCCCAATGACGACCGGCGACGGTTCGTCATCCTCCTCAGCCAGTTTCCGGTCCCGCTGAAGTTCAAGCCACATCGCGTTCATCACGGCAAAGATCGCAGCCAGCGGAAGGCCAAGCAGCCAGGCAAAATACCACATGGGGATCTCCTTTCTCAGTAAACGGTGTCGGAATTGCCGGTGACATCGGTCTCCGTGACCTTGCCCCAGAGCACTTTGTAAACCCACGAGGTGTAGGCCAGGATCAGCGGCATGAAGATCACAACGCAGACCAGCATGATGAAAAGCGTCTGATGCGACGAGGACGCATCCCAAACGGTCAGGGAGCTGTTCGGATCAACGGTCGACGGCAGAATGAACGGAAACATCGTCAGCCCCACCGAGGAAATCACACCGGCAATTCCCAGTTTTGACCAAAGAAGTGTCGAAACGTCGCGTTCGGCCGACAGCCCGCGCAGCGCCATCGCCATCCCTCCAAATCCCATAATGGGTGCGATGATGATCCACGGGCGCTCCGCATAGGCGGAAAGCCATGACCCGCCCCGCGCCACCTCGGAGTAAAGCGGATTGGACGGCCCGTCCGTGACAACCTCACCGGTCAACGCAAACCCGTCGATCCCAAAGGCGAGCCAGAGCCCCGCAAGGGCATAGCCTCCCATGGCGACCATCCCGGCCTTCCTGCCGATACTACGCGCCCGTGCCGCAATCACGCCCTCGGTTTTCAGCCCGAGCCAGGCCGCACCATGCATCAGCAGCATCGAGATCGACACCACACCGGCGAGCAGCGCAAACGGTCGCAGCAGCCCGACAAACTTCATAAGGAAGTTTCCGTCGTAGCGCGGCATCAGCATGTCATTGAGGTGAAACGGCACGCCCAGAAGCACGTTGCCAACCGCAACTCCGAACAACAGGGCAGGGACCGCACCTCCGGCAAAAAGACCCCAGTCCCAGGTTTTGCGCCAGGTCGCGCTCTCCCGTTTGGAGCGGTACTTGAATGCCACCGGTCGCACGATCAGCGCCGCCAGAATGACAAACATGGCGAGGTAAAAGCCGGAAAAGCTGACCGCATAGAGCGGCGGCCAGGCGGCAAAGATCGCGCCACCGCCAAGGATGAACCAGACCTGGTTTCCTTCCCAGACGGGACCGACCGTGTTGATGACCACGCGCCGCTCCACATCGGTCTTCGCGACAAACGGCAGAAGCGCACCCACTCCCATGTCAAAACCGTCCGTCAGGGCGAAGCCGATCAGAAGAACGCCCAGAAGCGCCCACCAGACCACCCGCAGAATTTCGTAGTCGATAAGTTCATAAAGGATCATGTCAGTTACTCCGCAGGTGTTGCGTCAGGCAGGCCGTCCAGCGCCGAGGCCGCACTGGCACCGGCCGGGGCAAACGGCCCCCGACCATCGTGGGTCCGCAGGCGGTGCTCATGCCGCTCTTCCCAGGCATTGGTCTCCTCCACATCCTGGAATGGGCCTTTCCGGATGTATTTCAGCATCAGCCCCATCTCGACGACGAACAGGATCGAATAGAAGAGCATGAAGCCCACAAGCGTGATCAGGAGGTCCTGAACGCTCAGGTGACTTGCCGACAGGGCGGTTGGCAGAACCCCGTCCACCGTCCAGGGCTGACGGCCAAACTCGGCCACGAACCACCCCATTTCCGCCGCAATCCACGGCGTCGGGATCGCAATCACGGCCGCCCACAGCGCCCAGCGCGGATAGGTCTGACCCTTGAACGAGGACCGGTAGAAGAAATACGCCATCACACCGATAAAGGCGAAACCAAGCCCGACCATCACCCGAAAGGCCCAGAACAACGGCCAGACTTTCGGCACCGTATCTTCCGCGGCCTGGGCAATCTGTTCCGGCGTCGCGTCGCGCGGGTCCTCAACATAGCGCATCAGAAGATAGGCAAACCCAAGGTCACCGGAGTTTTCCTCAAACGTCGCGCGAACCTCGGCGGGAGCGTTATCGCGTTCCTCACGAATGGTCTGCAGCGCATCAAACGCCACGATGCCACGCTCCACTTTTTCGTGGGCTTCCTCGACCAGTTGGTCGATGCCAGGAATTTCATGGTTGAGCGACCGTGTACCGATCAGACCCATGACCCAGGGAATTTCCACGGCGTAATGGGTCTCGCGGGCCTCCTGATCCGGAAGACCTACGGCCGTGAACGGCGCTGGAGCATCATGGGTTTCCCACATGGCCTCAATGGCGGCGAGTTTCATGCGCTGTGTATGGCTGGCCGAATATCCGGACTCGTCACCCAGCACGACAACCGAGAGAGCCGCCGCCAGGCCGAATGACGCGGCCACGGCAATCGACCGCCGCGCAAGTTCCACATGCCGGTCCTTCAGCAGATACCAGGCGGAGACACCCAGCACAAAAACCGCCGCCGTGACGTAGCCAGCCGAGACCGTATGCACGAATTTCGCCTGCGCCACCTCGTTGAAGAGCACGTCAAAGAACGATGTCATCTCCATGCGCATCGTATCGGGGTTGAACTCCGCACCGACCGGGTTCTGCATCCATCCGTTTGCGATCAGAATCCACAGTGCCGAGAAGTTCGATCCCAGCGCCACCAGCCAGGCCACCATCAGGTGCTGCACGCGGCTGAGTTTGTCCCATCCGAAGAAGAAGAGACCGACAAAGGTCGCTTCCAGGAAGAACGCCATCAGCCCCTCAATCGCGAGTGGTGCGCCAAATATGTCGCCCACATAGTGGCTGTAGTAGCTCCAGTTCATCCCGAACTGGAATTCCATGGTGATCCCCGTGGCCACGCCGAGAACGAAATTGATCCCGAACAGCGTGCCCCAGAATTTCGTCATCTGCCGCCAGATCGGGCGTCCCGTCATGACGTAGACGGTCTCCATGATCGCCACGATGATCGACAGCCCGAGCGTCAGCGGTACAAACAAAAAGTGATACATTGCCGTCATCGCAAATTGCAGACGCGACAGCTCCACGACATCCAGCTCCATTCAGAGGCCTCCTTGGTCGTTATGCGGGGCGGTTCAAAATACGGTCCGCTACGAATCCCGCAGTTCCTTCTGGAAAACTCTATAGTACAGCCCTGCGCAGTCTCGGTGACATCGTCACAAAGCCGCTGTCATTTTAATCCGTCTGTCAAAAAGATCATGGTCCGACCCGCGATGCATGGCGGCCAGCACTGCAGTCCGGGGCAGGGAGTCACGCACCCCACGCAAAACCGCATCCGCCGTCGCGGCGTCCAGTCCTTCGGTGGGTTCGTCCAGCAGCAAAATCCGCGGCTCCCTCAGGATCACCCGTGCCAGCGACAGCCGCCGGGACTGCCCACCGGACAGGCCCGCTCCGCTTTCCCCAAGCCGCGCATCCAGCCCACCGCGCGCCCGCACGTCATCCGACAGCATCACGGCATCCAGCGCCCGCCACAGAACCGCATCGTCAGCCGCCCGGCCAAGTTCCAGGTTCTCACGGATCGTCCCCGCAACCAGCGCCGAACGCTGTGGCAGGGCCGCAATCATCCCGCGCAGTCTGTCTTCCGGCCATGCGCCGGGCGCGGCCCCGGCGATCCGAATGCCGCTATCGTTGCCCAAACCGGCGATATCCATCAGGAGCGACGATTTACCCACACCCGACGGCCCGGTCAAAGCGACCGCCTCACCCGGCTCGAGTCGTATGCTGAGATTGGGCCGATCAATCTCCAAAAGCACCGCACTACTTTCCCGGGGATCAGGGTGCCGTACGCTTGGCTCAACGGTACGCGGTACCACGCGCTCCGCCGCTCCGGTCATCCGGCCAATCTCAGAGACACCACGACGCAAAGGCATCAGAGCTTCCGCCAGTGCCAGCGCCACAAACACCCCGATCACAGCTTTTGCCGGTCCAATGTCTCCCGCGTCGAGCATCCACGCCCCCGTCACGAAGGCACCCATCGCCACCAGAGCCACCAAAACGGTGATCATCGCCCCGGCATCACGTTCGACCCGATCAAGGACGCGCGCTTCATCACGGCCGTGCGCTTCCAGTTCCCGCATCGCCCGTTCCCGGTCCGGGAGTTGCGCCGCGAGTATCAGGGCCGTGCGGTCCCGCATCATATCGATCACACCCCGGCGCAGCCGCTGTCCGGTCTCCTCCACCGACTTCGACGGCGCAACACCGCGCCGCGCCAGGCGCATGAAAACCAGCGCCGCCAGCGGCAGGTACCCGGCCAAAATGACCCAGGCCACCGGCCAGCCCACCAGCCACGCGAGAGCCGCAAATACCACCAGATGAGTCACAACGGCCGAAACAACCGGCAAAATCAGACGCAGGATCACCCCATCCAGCGCATCCACATCCGACAAAATCCGTGTCAGCTCCGCCTCGCTCCGCAACCGCGCAAACCCCGCTGCCGTCTCCCGCGCATGTCCCCGAAGCAGCACCACACGGAGTGCCGCCAGTGCCCGCAACGTCGCATCATGGGTAAGCAGCCGCTCCCCATATCGTGCGGCCGTACGTCCCAGCGCCAGAAACCGAACCCCTGCGGACGGACGGAAGACGTCAAAGGCAATGCCAATGCCGGCAATCCCGGCCAGCCCCGTTGCCGTCACGAACCAGCCCGAAAGCCCCAACAGAGCCGCGCCCATTACCAGCACCACAACAGACAGGGCCGCGCCGCGCGCCATGGCCCGACGGTCGGCATTGACGAGCAGAAGGGCAATCCGAAAGAGCGACCTCATCGCGCCACCTCCACCTGACGGTCCATCGCCGCGGCCAACGCCGGGTCATGGGTCGCCACGATCACTGCCTTGCCCTCATCCTGCAGTTTTTTCAGCGTTGAAATGATCCGCCCGGCCGTTTCCGCGTCCAAATCCGCCGTCGGCTCATCCGCGATCACCAAATCCGCGCCCGTCAAAATGGCCCGCGCCAGAAGCAGCCTGCGCGCCTCACCCCCCGACACGCCGCCGCCGCTCTCGCCGAGCCGGGTCTGAAGCCCATCCGGCAACCGCCGCACAATCCCGGCCGCCTCCGCCATTTCCAGCGCGGGCCACGGATCCGCTCCCACCCCCCTGGTGTCGAGCCACGCGGACAAATCCTCATCCGGAAAATGCGGCCGCTGCGGCACCCACGCCGTGCGCGCCCGCCACGCATCCGCCGACCGGTCGTCAAGCACCGTGCCACACACCTCAATCCGTCCCGCGCTTAATGGCACCAGCCCCACAAGCGCCGCCAGGGCCGTGCTTTTGCCCGCACCACTCGGACCGGTCAGCGCAACGCTCTGCCCCGCCTGCACAGCAAAATCGGGAATGCCAACATCGCGACCGGGCAGGGCGGCAACAGCCCCCGTCACCTCAACATGCATGCGTCCCGCCAGAGGTTCAGCCGCAACACCCCGCCCCAGGAAAGCCACCCGCTCCGCGCCGTCCAGCGCATCGAGTTCCGCGACCACGGCAAATCCCGCCGCACGGTCGTGCCATGCACCCGCCAGATCGCGAAGCGGCTGGAAAAACTCGGGCGCGATCAGCAGCAGGAAAATCCCCTGTCCCGCCGTCAGCCCGTCACCCCAGGACCCGAAGCCAATCTCACCCAGCAGCGTAAAGCCCACAAACACCGCGACCATCGCCACACCAAGCGCGGAAAACAGTTCCAGCACCGTGGAGGACAGAAACGCGATCCGCAAAACCGCCATGGTCCGCTCCCGCAGCGTCTCCGCCTTGTTCTCGAAATCCCCGGCGACCCGCTCCGTCGCACCCAGCAGACGGATGTCGAGCATGGCCGAAAGCCGGTCCATGAGCATGTCATTGATGGTGCCGATCTCATCCATCTGACGCCGCGACGCCTCTTCCGCCGCCATGCCGACCAGCGCCATGAACACGGGAATGAGCGGCCCGGCCACAAGGAGCGTCAGGCCCACCACCCAGGACTGCGAAAAGGCCAGTACCAGCAGAACCAGCGGCAAAACCGAAGCCCGCAGCATCGCAACGTGATAGCGCGTGATCCAGGGTTGCAGCAGCGGGAGTTTCTGCACGATCAGCGATGCAATTGCCGCGGATCCAGCATCCCCAGGCGCCCGCGCCTCCCGCTCAATCAGAGCCGCGCGCTCCCGGGCTATGGTTTCATCCGCCGCCGCGAAGAGCGACGCGCCCGCCCGATGCTCCCAAAACGCTTTCAGCGCGGCGCAGACCACGAACACAACCGCCGCCAGCCCAGCCCGCTCCACCGCCGGCTCTCCCTCAATCCATCCGGCAACCGCCCAGGCGAGGGCTGCAGCCTGCACCGGCCACAGCAGCCCGGCCAAAAGCGAAAGCCGGCCCGCCCGACCAAGCTGTCGTGCGACCGGCGCAATAATCCGCTTCTTCGCCCGCGCCCCCGCGCTCATTCCGCCCGTGCCCTGTTTCTGTGTCATGCGAACCGGATAATCCGAACTACAGACCTGCGCCCCAACTCTTTAAAACCGGGACGCGCGGACTGTGCTGTCAATCGCTGTGCATCGCAACCCACGCGATTGGGGCAGGGCGGAACAGTATCGAACGAATGTCATGGCGAATCTCCGGAGATTTCCAGAAGACTTGCCACGACACCCGCCACCGCGACGGTGACTAAGTCACACCGGTTTCAGATCGTCCGCCCGGCTGCCGCGGACCGCTGCGTTGACGTCGATGCCGGTCAACTCCGCAATCGCCGACATCATCGCCTGATTGTGGCGGGCGTCGAATGCCGCCGGATGCGGTCTGGCAAAACTGCCGCTGTCATTGTCGAAATATTTGCCCGATGCATCCGCAAACCCCTGCGACAGCGCCGCACGGCGCAGAATGTCCGCTCCTATCGACAGGTCGTTGCCTGAGACGCCAAAGCCTTCCCGAACCATTTTCGTCGCCAGAAGCGAGCCAGGATTGACCGAAACAATCACTGGCCCGTCGGGATGTTTGCGCGCCAGCTCGCGGGTCCAGGCTGCGATGCCCAGCTTGCTCTGCGCATAGGCCGCCATGTCGTCGAGCGTCACCCGGCCACGCAAGGCATCCGCATTCACAGGGGCCTGCGCCGCCGAGGACAGGTTCACCACCCGCCCATCCGCCGGGATAATCGGCAACAGCCTCTGCGTCAGCAGATAGGGCGCAAGCGTGTTCACGACGAACCGCACATCCAGTCCCGTTGCCGTCAGCGGTGCCTTCGTCTTGTAAACCCCGGCATTGTTGATCAGCACGTCCAGCCTGTCATGCTGTTTCCGCACTTCCGCCGCCAGCGCCTCGACCTCATCCAGGTCGGACAGATCCGCCTGGTAGGTGCGCGGCGACCCCCCAATTTCCTTCGCCGCTGCCGCCAGTTTCTCACCGTTGCGCCCATGCAGCAGAACGGTATGGCCCTCACCGGCAAGGGATTTCGCCGTCGCAAGCCCGAGGCCGTCCGTTGCCCCCGTAATCAGAATGGTTTTGGTCATGCCCGTGTCTCCCCGCTGTTGAATTCCGGCAGCAACTCCCGCGCCAGCCGTTCAAGTGTGTGTTCCATAGCCGCCCCGTTAAACCGCAAATTCAGGGCCACGTGGTTGATGCCGATTTGCTGAACGCTTTCCAGATAGCGCTTCAGGTAATCCGTGCCCGAGCGGAACCCCAGATGGATCGGTCGCGGCGGCGCATCCGCCTGTTCCACCAGATCCACGTAAAGCGACTGCATCACCGGTTTGTCGGGCAACCCCGCCTCGGATATCCGCTGACGGTATCCCGCCACTGTAGCGGCCTGCGCCGCCGGGTCACGCGGATAGGTCATCCAGCCGTCGCCATTGCGCGCCACCCAGTCCGGTGACTGCCGGCTGCCACCCGTGATCAAGAGTGGCAGCTGCCCCGAATGGGGTTTCGGCAACATGTCGATCCCGCCGGACAACACCCCCTGCGCCGTTTCAATCCGCGGATAGCTCTCCGCCATGGCCCGAATGTAGTCGACACTGTCGCGAAACCTGTCGCCACGGTCGCCAAATTCCATGTTCAGTGCCGGGTATTCCTCCGGCCGGTCGCCTGATGCCACGCCGAGAAGAACACGGCCTCCCGACAGAACATCAGCCGAGGCCGCGGCCTTCGCCACATGCGCCGGATGACGAAGCGGCAAAACCACACTCGCCACACCAAGCGCAATGTCACGGGTCGAAGCCGCCAGGGCACCAAGGTAGACGAACGGGTCAAACATCTGTCCCGCATCGCCAAAGGACGGCACATTGAACGGCACGTCGCGCAGCCACAGCGCCGCAAACCCCAGTTCATCCGCCAGCTTCGCCCGCTCCATATGTCCCGCCATATCCGGCACAGGGCTGTTGCCATGGGCATCCAACGGCAGGACCAGCCCAAGGTTTAGCCTGTCCCTCCTGAAAACCGCATTGTAGGCGCGGTTCATTTGCGGAAACCCCGCTTCGTTTTGTCCGTCGAGCATCACCGTTTCCTCACTCAAAACCGCACCAGCGCCCGGCTCTCAATACTTCTGCGCACCGTTGTCACGGACGGATCCTCGACCAGGTCAATGGCACTGTGCCCGACCGGAGGACGCCCGGAACTGTCGTAGATGTTGAAATACACGACCTCATCCGGCCGCATCCGCGACAGGTAAACCCATTCCTGCCCCTCGTCCGCGGCCAGACCCATGATCCGCCCCCGCCGGTCGGGATAGATCAGGTCAATCTCAATCCAGTCCTCGTCCTTCACTGTCGACGGCCGCACAAACCCAAGCGGCGCGCTGTTGATGGCATCGCCCACCGGCCTCCAGACATTGACGAACGCATACCGCCCCTTCGACCATTCCGCCGCCGTCTCCGTGCCAAGAATGTCCACCAGCCGCTGTTCCGCTCCGTCCGGGCTGTAGTCGCTGTGAACATGCCGCGCCGGTCGCCGGGTGGCTTCGGGGTCGTCCACCCGCACGGTATGGTCAAACACAATCACCTCCCGCGCGCCGGTCTCACGCCGCAGCATGTCTTTCAACTCACGGTCATAGGTTGCCGTCCAGACCGTCGCGTCCGCCTCGAAATCCCCAACCGCGCTGGGCAGGGTCAGAAACGCAAAACCGTCACGCTCAAATTCCGCCGAAGCGAGGCCTCCGCGCAAATCCGTCAATTCCACCTCGGCGGCGGAGAATTCCGGAGAAATCACGTTCCCCACAATACCGCCCGCGTCAATTTCAAACGCCTGACGTCCGGGCTTGTGAACGTGGTAGTTTACGGTTCCCGTGCTGGACATGACATATCTCCTTTCAGGGCAGTGGGCCCGCCCGGCAGGGGGCGGCCATCGCTCTCAGGCCAGGTCGTCCTGACCCTCAATTAGATAATGGTGGCTGGTCGAGCCGTCGGTCCGCGCTTTCAGGTGCGGCGCATATGCGCTGTCTGCGATGAACGCCTCCGCATTCTCCCGCGACGGCCACTCAATGATGATCCGGAGCGCGGCCTCACGTTCCTCGCCCTCCACCTGCTTGTGTTGGGTAGTGCGGGCGAGGTATCTGCCGCCATGCGCGGCAATCCGGTCAATGGCCACCGGCACGTAGTCCGGGATCCAGTCCTCACTGGTTGGCGTGACATCCAGTATGGAATAGCAGCTCATTGGCGTTTCCTCTCGCGTATGTTCGTGAATGACTTTGGGCTCAGAACCAGCTGACGGTGTCTTCCATCGACCGGCGGGTTTTCGGGTATTCCGGATCTTTTGCGCGGTATCCAAACGCAAACATCACCGCCGGCCTCCATTTTGACGTGTCGACGCCGAAATGCTCCTTCAGCGTCTCGGTGGTGCGCGCCATGTCGAAGCCTTCAATCGGGCAGCTGTCGACCCCCAGCAGGGCACCCGCCGTCATCATGTTGGCCAGAACGATATAGGCCTGTTTTCCCGCCCAGTCCGTGATCTCGCGGTCGGTGGTGATGTTGTGGTCCGTGGTCTGGAACCTGCCATAGGCACCGTTGAATATTTCAATGACCTCTTCGGGCAGCTGTTTGACGTTGCGATAGTGGTCCACGAGGTAATCCGACCCCGCCGTCATGGTTTCCGATGTGCTGGCCAGAATGATGCCAAAATGGCTGGCCGTGCCGAGCTGACCGGTGGTGCCGCTCATCATGCCATTGGCGCCCCAGGAAAACTCCCGGAAAAGCTCGCGTTTCTCCGCCGATTGGATCATGAGAATTTTAAACGGCTCATGCCCGAACGAGGTTGGTGACAAACGTCCGGCCTCGAGAATGGTCTGAAAATCCTGCTCATCCACCCGGCGCTCCGCATCGAACACCTTTGTCGCGTGACGGAAGTTGAAGGCGTCGATGATCTGCGTGTTTACGTCCGGGGCTATGCTGGTCATTTTGTTCATGTGTCGCTCCATCGCGGGAAATGTGTCGGTTGTGGAGAACATATCTCTTGCGTATCAGTGTAAAACCGGGCGTAGCTTGAGTTCAGTTTTCGGGTTTGGGATATAATAAAATGGACACTTCCAGCCTGCGCCTCTTCGTCATGGCCGCCGAACGGCTGAACATCAGTGCCGCGGGGCGGGCGCTGGGCCTGGCACCCGCGGTCGCCAGCGCGCGCCTTGCCAAACTTGAAACCGAACTGGGCGTGGAACTGATGCGGCGCACGACCCGCAAGGTCTCCCTTTCTATTGAAGGCTCGGATTTCCTGCCCTATGCCCGCGAAATTCTGGCCCAGGCCGACGCCGCCCGCACCATTCTCGGCGGTACCGATACCGGCCCGAAGGGCACACTGCGTTTCGCCGCCCCCAGCACCTTTGCGCAACTGCACATCATGCCGCTGCTGCCCGCGTTTCACGCGCAGTATCCCGACCTCACCCTTGATTTGCGCCTGTCCGATACCCGCTTCGACGCCATCGAGGGCAGCTTTGACCTCGCCCTGCGCAGCGCCCCCCTGACTGACAGCAGCCTGAAGGGCCGCAAACTCTCCGACGACAAACGCGTCCTCTGCGCCTCGCCGGATTACCTGGTCCGCCACGGAACGCCGAAAGCACCGGACGACCTCAACGGCCATCACCTCATCGCCTGGAGCAACGCCGAACCCCGCGGTCTGATCAGTGACGCGGGCGAAACCGTCACTCTTGATCCGGCCGCCATGATCTGCCGCACCCTTGTCGATGACGGCGACGCCCAGCGCGAAGCAACCATCGCGGGCGCAGGACTGTCCATCAACTCACTCTGGAGTGTCACTTATGAATTCGACGCCGGCCGCCTGACCCGCGTCCTCCCCGGCTGGCACCTCAACCAGCCCACCGTACTATGGCTCGTCTACCCCCGCTCGAACGTGCTGACCCCCAAAACCCGCATCTTTATGGACTTCCTGATCCACCACCTCGGCAACCGCCCCGAATGGTCCGCCTGACCGCGGGCGTGCCTCAGGACGATCTCAACAACCAGTCGTGGACAAGCTTCGCCCGTTCCGAGGCGTGCGGATGCAGCTTCACGTAGAAATCCTCCTTCGTGTCCACCTCATCCGGCAACAGAGGCACCAGATCACCCGCCTCCAGATGACGGCGGGTCAGCGCAACCCAGCCCAGCACCGCGCCCATGTCGTCCCGAGCGGCCTGCAGGGCAATCATGTAGCTGTTCACGCTATGGCTCTGCTTAACCGGACCGTCATAACCCAAAGCATGAAACCAGTCGGCCCACCGGGTCCAGGCCGCCACCGTATCCGAATGGATCAGCGGCACCCGCGCCAGATCCTCCGGCGTCCTGACTGGATGTGCCCGCGCAAACTCCGGACTGCCGAGCGCCATGATCCGGTCATGGAACAGCACCGTGCAGGCCCCGGTCTCGCGTTTCAGATTGCCATAGCGGATGCTCAGGTCGCAGTCGGACGGGTCGTGGTCAGTGTCGGTGACGATCTGGCTCACGGAAATATCCCCGTGCCGTTTCCAGAACTGCGCCAGCTTCGGGGTCAGCCACAGGGCACTCACCGCCGTTGTCACCCGCACCGTCACCGAGGCCATGTGTGCGCGCTGCCGCAACTGGTCCACCGCGTCACCCATCGCCTCAAACCCGCGCTGCAGGGCGACCAGCAGGTAAGCCCCCGTTTCGGTCAGTTCCACCCCCCGGTGATGCCGCCGAAACAGCACGCAGCGCAGGTCCGCCTCCAGCGCCTTCACCTGATGACTGATCGCGGCCGGGGTCACGTTCAGCTCCCGGGCCGCGGGCTTGAAGCCCACATGCCGCGCGGCCGCCTCAAAGGCCACAAGCGCACTCATCGGGGGCAGGTCATAGGGGCGCTTGGGCAAATCAACCTCACTTCCAGGCCCACTGAAGTCCATCCCGCAGGGGTTCAGGTGAAGCCTGGCATTACTTCAGCTAAGCCTGCAACAGAAATTTGGATATTGCGTGACACCGCCCGGCGCGAAACCGTGGGTCAGTCCGTCGGGCCGCGCTGTGGCACCGACCGTGCGCAAAGGAAGGTCAGGCCAATGACAAAACACGAAACCGTCAAAGCCCCAACCCGACGATCCCGCCGCAGCCGCGCGGGTTCCTCCATCCGCAGCGCCGCCCCCGGCGAAAATCCACACCTGCGCGTTCCATACATCACACGCAAAATCCCCACCTACGACCTGCTTGGTGAGGACGCGCTCGAACGTATCGAACATACCGCCGACCGCATACTGGCCGAGATCGGCATAGAGATTCGCGGCGATGCTGAGGCCGTGCGTCTCTACCGCGAGGCCGGAGCCGAAGTCACACCGCAGGGCGGGGAGGCCGACCGGGTCCGGTTCGAGCCTGGCATGCTACGCGAGATTCTCAAAACCGCCCCGGCACGTTTCACCCAGCATGCCCGCAACCCCGCCAACACCGTCGAGATCGGCGGCGACGCCGTGGTCTTCGCCCCATCCTATGGCTCGCCCTTCGTCATGGATCTCGACAGCGGCCGCCGCTACGGCACCATCGCGGATTTTGAGAACCTGGTGCGCCTGGGCCAGTCCTCTCCCTGGATGCACTATTCCGGCGGCACGATCTGCGAACCCACCGACGTCCCCGTCAACAAGCGCCATCTCGACATGGTCTTCGCCCATATGCGCTATTCCGATCGGGCTTTCCTCGGCTCGATCACCGCACCGGAACGCGCCGCCGACAGCATTGAGATGTGCCGCATCCTGTTCGGCGCGGAGTTTGTGGACACCCACTGCGTCGTCATGGGCAATTTCAACACCACATCCCCGCTCGTCCTCGATGGCGTCACCACCGCCGGCATCCGCACCTACGCGGAGGCGGGGCAGGGCTCCATCCACCTGCCGTTCCTGCTCGGCGGGGCCGTCTCGCCCCTGACCATGCCGGGCGCGGTGGCGCAGTGCCTCGCCGAGTCCATGGCCTCCTGCGCCCTGACGCAGCTTGTCCGCCCAGGCGCTCCGACGATCCTCGCCGGGTTCCTGTCCTCCATGTCCCTGCGCTCCGGTTCGCCCACTTTCGGCACGCCCGAACCCGCGCTGGGCTCGCTTGTCATGGGTCAGTTGGCCCGGCGCCTGAACCTGCCCCTGCGTTGCGCCGGAAATTTCAGCACATCCAAGCGCCCCGACGGCCAGGCCATGCAGCAGGCGATGATGTCGATGATGTCGGCGGTTCAGGGCGGCGCGAACTATGTTCTGCACTCCGCCGGTTTCCTCGATGGTCTTCTGTCCATGTCCTACGAGAAATTCGTGATGGACTGCGACATGGCTGGCGCGCTGCACTCCTATCTGGCCGGTCTGGAGGTCACTGAGGACACGCTGGGTTTCGAGGCCCTGGCGCAGTACGGTCCAGGGGAACATCTCTTTGGCACGGAGCACACCCTGCGCCACTACACGACCGCCTACTGGGACAGCGCCCTGAACGACGACCAGCCTTTCGAGACCTGGGACGAGCAGGGCGGCATTGACTACGCCCAGCGGGCCAACACCCGCTGGAAGCAGATCCTGCGCGATTATGAGGCTCCGCCCATGGATGAGGGCGTCGAAGAACAGCTGAAGGATTTCATCGCCCGCAAAAAAGCCTCCATGCCCGACGCATGGTACTGACGACCAGGAAGCCCGCCATGTCCAGCGACCCCCTTCTCCAGCCTTACCAGCTGAGGCATCTCACCCTGCGCAACCGCATCATGACCACCAGTCATGAACCCGCCTATCCCGAGGATGGCATGCCGAAGGAGCGCTATGCCGCATATCACGCCGAACGCGCCAAAGCCGGCGTGGCACTCGCCATGACCGCAGGCTCCGCCGCCGTCTCAAAAGACAGCCCGCCCGTCTTCAACAACATCCTGGCCTACCGCGACGAGGTCGTGCCCTGGATCAAAAAACTCACCGATGCCTGCCATGACCATGGCTGCGCGGTGATGATCCAGCTCACCCATCTTGGCCGCCGCACCGCCTGGAACAAGGGCGACTGGCTGCCTTCTGTCTCCTCCTCCAAACACCGCGAACCGGCCCACCGCGCCTTTCCCAAACTGGCCGAGGACTGGGACATTGAGCGCATCATCCAGGACTTCGCCGACGCCACCGAACGGATGAAGGCGGGTGGCATGGACGGCATCGAGCTTCAGGTCTACGGCCACCTGCTCGACCAGTTCTGGTCCCCCCTCACCAACGATCTCGACGGCCCCTATGGCGGTCGCACCCTCGACAGCCGCATGAAAATCGTCCTCGACGTGCTCAGCGGCATCCGCGAACGGGTCGGGCCGGATTTTATCGTCGGCATCCGCTACACCGCCGACGAGGCCGAGGCCGGTGGCATCACACCCGAAGAGGGCATCGAAATCTCCAAACGTCTGGCCGACACCGGCATGGTCGACTTCCTCAACGTCATCCGCGGCCGCATCCACACCGATCCCGCAATGACTGACGTGATCCCCGTCCAAGGCATGAAAAACGCTCCCCATCTCGACTTCGCGGGTGAGGTCCGCAAGGCCACCGGCATGCCAACATTCCACGCCGCAAAAATTCCCGATGTCGCAACCGCCCGCCACGCGGTTCAGGCCGGTCTGCTCGACATGGTCGGCATGACCCGCGCCCATATGGCCGACCCGCATATTGTGCGCAAAATCATCGAGGGCCGCGAGGATGACATCCGGCCCTGCGTCGGCGCGACCTACTGCCTCGACCGCATTTATGCCGCGGGGGAGGCGCTCTGCATCCATAACCCGGCCACCGGCCGCGAACTCACCATGCCCCATGAAATCGCGCCCGCCGCCCAAAGCCGCAGGGTCGTGATTGTTGGCGCGGGTCCCGCAGGCCTGGAGGCCGCCCGCGTCGCCGCCGAACGGGGCCACTCCGTCACCGTGTTCGAGGCGCAGCCCGATCCAGGGGGGCAGGTCCGCCTGACCACCCTCAACCCGCGCCGCCGCGAAATGATCTCCATCATCAACTGGCGCATGTCCCAATGCGCCGCCCGCGACGTGGAATTCCACTTCAACACCTGGGCCGAGGCCGATGACGTAACCGCCCTGAACCCTGACGTGGTCATCATCGCCACCGGTGGCCTGCCCAACACCGAACTGTTCGAGAGCCGAAAGGATCAGGGCCTGGTCGTCACCGCCTGGGACATCATTTCCGGCGACGTCAAACCCGGCCAGGATATCCTGATCTACGACGAAAGCGGCGACCATCCCGCCCTCATGGCCGCCGAGGTCGCGGCCAACGCGGGGGCCAAAGTCGAGATCATGACCCCCGACCGCACCTTCGCTCCCGACATCATGGGCATGAACCTCGTGCCCTACATGCGCGCGCTTCAGGACAGGGACGTCACATTCACCGTCACCCGCCGTCTCCGGGATGTCACCCGCGAGGGTAACCGCCTCAAAGCCATCATCGGCACCGATTACAGCGGTTTCACCAGCGAAAAGACATATGACCAGGTAGTGGTGAACTACGGCACCATGCCGCTCGACGATCTCTATTTCGAACTCCGGCCCTTGTCGTCCAATGCCGGCGCCGTCGACTATGACGCCCTGATCGACGGAAGCCCACAGGACGTCACCCGCAACCCGTCCGGCGGTTTCCAGCTCTTCCGCATCGGCGACGCCGTCAGCGCCCGTAACACCCACGCCGCCATCTACGACGCCCTGCGCCTCGTGAAGGACATCTGATGCCCGGGAGGCCACGCCCATGAACCAGCAATCCCCCAGGCTCCGCTCCCGCGCCGGTGGCCGCAGCGCCCGCCGCAGCATCCGCTCGAAACGCGACGTCACCATGCTTCCGGGCCTGAAAAACACCCTGCCGCTCTGCGAGGTGATGGACGGCGCCGGGGTCGAACGCATCGACGCGGCCTCCATGGACATCCTCGAAAACGTGGGAGTCGTCTTCCGCGACCCCATCGCCCTCGAAGACTGGCGCAGGGCCGGGGCCAAAGTCACCGGCGAACGCGTCCACCTCGACCGCGGTCTGGTCCGCGATCTCATCGCCACGATCCCCGCAGGCTTCACATACCACGCCCGCAACCCGGCGAATAACGTCGCGCTGGGCGGACGCCAGGCCGTCTTCGTCCCCATGACCGGTGCACCATATATCCGCGACCTTGAGGACACGCGGCGCAATCCGACCCTCGAAGACCTCGCGATGTTCCACAAACTCAGCCACATGAGCCCCGCGCTGCATTCCACCGCGCACCACATCGTTGAGCCTTATGACCACCCGATAAGCCACCGCCACCTGCGCATTACGTATTCCTCCATGAAACATTCCGACAAAATGTTCATGGGCATGACCACCAGCCCCAAAAACGCCGAGGACGTGATGGAGATGTGCGCCATCCTCTTCGGCGCGGAGTTCATGGAAACCCATCCGGTCACCACCGGCAACTGCAACGGCAACTCACCACTCGTCTGGGACGAAACCATGCTTGGCGCCATGCGTGCCTTCTGCCGTCGCAATCAGCCCGTGCTCTGCTCGCCTTTCGTGCTTGGCGGTGCCAACACGCCCGCCTCCGTCCCGGCCACGGTCGCCCAACTTAACGCCGAGGCGCTGGCGGCACTCGCCTACACCCAGGTCATCCGCCGCGGCGCCCCGGCGATCTATGGTCACTACCTCGCAACCGTCTCCATGAAATCCGGCGCGCCCATGGCGGGCACCCCGGAAATCAGTCTGATGAATTTCATGATCGGCCAGATGGCCCGCCATTACGGCATCCCCTGGCGCACCTCCAACACCCTTGGCGGTGCCAAGACCTTCGACGCCCAGGCCGGTTACGAGAGCGCCACAACCCTCTCCGCCGTGATGCACGCCGGCGCAAACTACATCTGGCATTCCGCCGGCTGGAACGAGGCCGGGATGCACTGCTCCGTCGCCAAATTCGTGGTTGACGCCGAACAGTGCGCCATGGCTTACCGCATGGCCGAGGGCCCAAAATGGGACGATTTCGACGCGGCTCTTGCCGCCGTTCCGGATGTCGGCCCTGGCGGTCACTATCTCGGTCACCCGCACACCCAGGAAAACTTCCAGACCGCGTATTTCATGCCCGACCTGTTCGACAACAATTCCATCGAACAGTGGACGGCCGAGGGCTCAAGGGAAATCACCACCCGCGCCCTGGAGCACGCCCGCAACCTTCTGGCCGATTACGAGGAACCCAAACTCGATGAGGCCACAAACGAGGCTCTGCTCGACTACATTGCCCGGCGTGAGCGCGAAATTCCCGCCATGGACGCACTGAACCAGGAACACTGAGGTCTCAGTCCGTCGCCTTCATCACCGCCAGCAGGTCCGCCTCCGACAGAGCCACGGGATTGGCTTTCATCGACGACGACCCCGCCGCGGCCACCGCCGCCGCAGCCCGGGCGTCCCCGTCAATCCCCAGCGCCTCAAACCCGCGCAGTCCAACCGCCCGCGACCACCCGGCCAGCAGTTCCGCCGCCTCGTCGATCCCGGCTCCCGGCGCGTCAAACACCTCTCCAATCCAGCGCCCAACCTGCTCCATTCGCGCCACGTCGCGACCCGCCTCGGCCGCCACCCGGTGATTGGCCACCAGAACATGCGGCAGCAGCGCCCCACAGATCGCCCCATGCGCGGCGCCTGTCAGCCCACCAAGCGGCCCGGCCAGCCCATGCACGGCCCCAAGCCCGGAATTGGCCAGCGCCAGCCCACCGCACAGGCTCACCCAGGCCATGTCGTCCCGCGCGCCATGATCCTCACCCTCGGCCAGCCGCCGCAGAGCCCGCAAGCCGCGCGGGATCGCATCCCGGCACAGCGCATCGGTCATCGGGTTCGCCCGCGTGCCGACAAACGGCTCAATCACCTGCGTCACCGCATCGAGCCCCGAGGCCAGCGTCACACCCCAGGGGCAGCCATCGGTCAGGGCCGGATCCACCACCGCCAGGTCGGGCAGCATCCGCAAGTCGCGCAGGCTGACCTTGCGCTGATGCTCCGGCACGCCAATGACCGCGTTCCGCGTCACCTCCGCACCGGTCCCCGCCGTCGTCGGCACCGCCACAAAGGGCAGGGGTGCATGATCCAGCGGCAGACCCTGTCCAACCACTTCCAGATGATCGAGCGTCGGCCGCGTCGCCGGTTTCAGGGCGGCAATCGCTTTGCCCGCATCAATCACCGCACCGCCACCAACCGCGAGCACAACCTCAACCCCCACATCGCGGGCCAGAGCGACACCGTCCTCGATCATCGGCAGGTCCGGCTCCCCACGCACGGAAAAGGACCCCACCGAACACCCGGCGGCGGCAAGACCCGCCGCGATCCCCGCACTGCGCTCCGTGCCGCGCCCATGTACCAGCAGCACGCGCCGCCCCATCGCCGCCACTTCGTCGGCTACGGTGTCGGCCTTTTCCCGTCCAAAAACGATCCGCGTGGCAGTGGCAAAGGCAAAGTCAGGAAGCATGCGTGTTTCCCCGGTCAGCGTTGAATTGGAGAGAGGATGGCGTCAGCCAAAAACTTTGGTGAAGGACCGTTTCAGGGCCACATCCACATCGGTCATGGTCACCGGCAGCCCAAGGTCAACGAGGCTGGTGACGCCGTAATCCTGAATGCCGCAGGGCACGATCCCGGAAAAATGCTCCAGCTCCGGTTCCACATTGATGGAAATCCCATGAAACGTGACCCATTTGCGGATCCGCACGCCAATTGCGGCAATCTTGTCCTCAGCCGATGAGCCATCGGCCAGGGGCGGTTTGTCCGGCCGCACGACCCAGACCCCCACGCGACCCTGTCTGCGCTCGCCCACCACATTAAACTCCGCGAGCGTCTGGATCACCCATTCCTCCAGATTGCGCACATAGCCCCGCACATCGCGACCGCGCCGGTTGAGGTCCAGCATGGCATAGGCCACGCGCTGCCCTGGCCCGTGATAGGTGAACTCGCCGCCCCGTTTCGACGGGTAGACCGGAAACCGGTCCGGCGTCAGCAGATCCTTCGGGTCGGCAGACGTGCCTGACGTGTAAAGTGGTGGATGCTCAAGCAGCCAGACAAACTCCGGCGCATCGCCCTCCTGGATTTCCGCAACCCGGTTCTCCATGAAGGCCGTGGCCTCCTCATAATCCACCAGCCCCGGTGAACTGAACCATTCCGGTTCAGGCCCGGACAGCCCGTCAGTCTGGAGCGCCACCGGTTCTGGCATGGTCGTTGTTCCTGTGCGGTTTCCTCTAACTCCCCCGGAGGAATAGAGATCACGCGCCCGCTTGAAAAGCCGGTTCTGGCCTCAACCGTGGGGTATCCTCACGCATCGGTCATGGTCGGTACGCGTGGGACAGGTCTGAAAAAGTTGAAATTTGTCGAAAAACCGTTCCATAATATCGCGTGGGATGGAATGTCGCGGCGTCCGGAGGGGAACCTTTCGGGTGGCGCGCGGTTGCAGTTTGGCGGCACAGTCCAAAAAAGGCGGTCGTCACGGGAATTTACAGGGTAAGAGGACACGGCACCGGACGTGTCTGGGGAGGAGCGAATGTTCTCTATCGACGCACGGATAAAACGCGATTTTCTGGAGACCTGTTCGCGGATTCGGGATGGAAGCCTGCGCCTCAAAACGCCGGAAGGCGAGACCCACGACTTCGGCTCCGGCGAACCTCATGCGGAAATGGAAATTCACGACTGGTCGGTTGTCGTCGCCTGTCTGACCCGTGGGGACATTGGCCTTGGCGAGACCTATGTCGAGGGATTATGGGACACGCCTTCCATTGCGAATGTAACCGAGGTGGCCCTGCGGAATATTGATGAATTTCAGGGCTATGCCCATGCGGGGTTTTTTAACCGTCTGAAATTCCGCGTCCTGAATTCGCTGCTCCGGGCGAATTCCACCCGTGGCGCCTCGCGGAACATCAGGGCGCATTACGATGTCGGGAACGACTTCTACAAACTCTGGCTCGACCCTGGCATGACCTATTCCTCCGCTATCTTTGATGGTGACGCATCGGATCTGCATGACGGTCAAAACCGAAAAATCGACAGGATTATCAACCGGTTGAGCGACGGCGACCGTGTGCTTGAGATAGGCTGCGGCTGGGGTGGATTTGCGGAACGTGCCGCGGAATCCGGCCGTCACGTCACTGGTTTGACGATCTCGCCCAGCCAGCATCAGTTTGCCCAGGACCGTTTGCAAAACCGGGCCGACATCCGGCTTCAGGACTATCGCAAGAGCTCCGGCAAATTCGACAATATCGTATCCATCGAGATGATCGAGGCGGTGGGTGAGGCCTACTGGCCGACCTACTTTGGCACTCTGGCCTCCCGCCTCAATGAGGGGGGGCGCGTGCTGATCCAGGCGATTACCGTGAAGGACAGCTATTTCGACATTTACCGGAAAGGGTCTGATTTCATTAGACATTATACCTTTCCGGGCGGAATGCTCCTTTCCGACAGCGTGATCGCCAGCCAGGCCAGACAGGCTGGTCTGGCCGTGCGGGACAGCTTCGCTTTTGGACAGGACTATTCCAAAACCTGCGCCATCTGGAACCAGCGTATTGGCGAGAAACGCAGGCAAATTCAGCAGCTTGGCTATGATGACCGCTTCATCCGGAACTGGCAGTTCTACCTTGGCATATGCACCGCCTCGTTCAAGGTCGGACAGACCAATGTCGTCCAGGTGGAACTGGCGCAGGCCTGACAAAAAATTCCCGACTAAATCACTATGTTTTTACGCCAATCCCTTGACGCGGCGCGGACAAGGCCGCACATCAGTGCGCGAGAAAATGGAGAAATGCCTTGTCTGAAGTAATGGATTTCCTGCTGACCCGCCGTTCCCGCCCGGCCAAACTGCTCAGTTCCCCCGGTCCGGACCGCGCGACGCTCGAAAAAATCCTCACCGCCGGGGGCCGCGTTCCCGATCATGGCAAGCTCGAACCGTGGCGTTTTGTGGTGTTTGAGGGCGCCGCATTGAGCCGTATATCCGCGGATATAATTTGTCGCGCCGAAGAAATCGGAGAGGATGGAGCCAAGGCATCGTCACCTTTTGACCTCGCTCCAGTCTGCATAATGGTGGTCGGCTCGACCGTCGAAGGCACCAAAATTCCCGAATATGAACAGGTCCTCTCCGCCGGTTGCGCGGCCATGAGTGTCCTCAACGCGGCCCTGGCCAGCGGGTGGGGTGCGAACTGGCTGACAGCCTGGATTGCCACGGATAAACCGCTCCTGAATGACACGTTTGGCCTGACCGGGGATGAGTGGGTGGCCGGGTTTATTCATATCGGAACCTGCCAAAATCCGCCACCCGAACGGCCCCGGCCGGACATGGAGAAGAAAGTGGACTGGGTTGATCAGTGACACTCTTCACCGACCTTTTTCGCGCGTTCGGGCAGCTTGATGACCGCAGGTTTCTGGGGGCCGTGATCTGGTCCCTTCTGCTGACGCTGGTGGGCCTTGTGGTGATCTTCTGGCTGGTGATGGTGCTGCTCGGGGCGGCGCTGCCGGAGACGGTCAATCTGCCGTTTATCGGGACCGTGTCCTTTGTGGACAACCTGGCCTCATGGGCGGCGGCGGGGCTGATGCTGGTGCTGTCGGTGGTGCTGATGGTGCCGACGGCGGCGGCTGTGGTCGGGTTCTTCCTCGACAGCGTGGTCGAGGCCGTGGAGGCGCGGCACTACCCGCACCTGCCGGAGGCAAATCCGGCCTCGACAGGGTCTCAAATAATTGATTCCATAAGGTTTTTTGGGCTTCTGATCATGGTCAACCTGGTCGCACTGGTCATTTACCTTTTGGTAGCACCTCTAGCCCCGTTCATCTTCTGGATCGTCAACGGGCTGCTGCTCGGGCGGGAATACTTCACGCTCGTTGCACTGCGTCGTCTGTCACCGGCGGATGCGGCGAAGCTGAGGCGCAACAACCGCATGATGATCTGGGTGGCCGGTACACTGATGGCGGTGCCGCTGTCGGTTCCGGTGCTGAACCTGATCGTCCCGGTGCTGGGCGTGGCGGTGTTTACCCACCAGTTTCACCGCATGGCGGGCTCCGGTTTCAGGGCGTAGAGAACCGGAGCCGCGGTTTCCCTAAATATCGAAATTCGTTGGCAAAACGATCATGTCACGGATGGTCACATTGCGCCCACGTGTGAGCGCAAACACCACCGCGTCGGCCACCTCCGTAGGTTCGATCAGCGAACCGCTTTCCTTGGCCTTGCGCAGGTTTTCCTCCGGCCAGTCGGCCAGAAGCGCGGAAATCACCGGGCCTGGCGAGACCTGACCCACGCGGATGCCGTACTCGCGAAGCTGTCGCCGCATGGTCTGAACGAAGCAGGTGATCGCCCATTTCGAGCCGGAATAGACCGGTTCCCAGGCAATGGCGGAATGGCCCGCGACGGAGCAGGTGACCCAGATGTCACCGGTTTTTCGCTCTTTCATATGCGGAATGATGGCGTGAACGTTCTTCATCACCGCATTGACGTTGAGGTTCAGCATCCGGTCGATGGTCGCCGGGTCGGTTTCGTCGAGATCGCCGCCGATGTAAGTTCCGGCGTTGCAGTAGAGAATGTCGATGTGATCGACCTTTTCGAGGATCTCTGGCACCATGGCGTTGCAGCTGTCCGCATCGAGCAGGTCCGTGACCTGGGCAATGGCGCGGTCGCCCAGTTTGGCGGTCAGATCGGACAGTGCGGCCTCATCGCGGTCGACCATAACGACCGTGGCGCCCTCGGCCAGCAGAGCCTCTGTGGTGGCGAGGCCGATGCCGGAGGCGGCACCGGTTACGGCGGCAATTTTGCCGTTCAGTTTTTCACCCATGTTTTGTCTCCCATAAACAAGAATTTTGTCCAGTGACCGCGGGATCAGACCGCGAGAAAACCGCCGTCAATTGGCAGGACCGCACCGGTCACCATGGCCGCGTCGCCGCTCAGAAGCATAACCATGGCCCGTGCCACGTCCTCAACTTCGGCAAAGCGGCCGATTGGGTGGCGGACCATCATTGGGTCGGCTTTCGCGGGGTCGGACCAGGCTTCTGCCGCGAGTTCAGTCATTGTTACCGTGGGGGCGACGGCGTTGACGCGGATGCCGTGGGGGCCGAGTTCCTTTGCCATCACGCGGCTGGCGCCCTCCAGTCCTGCCTTCGAGGCGGCGTAGCACATGTGGTCCTGGAAACCGCGATGCCCGGCGATGGAGGTGACGTTGAGGATGGAGCCGCCGCCACCGGCGGCGATGCGGGCCCGCGCGAATTCCTGGGCGCAGATCAGCGCGGCGCGCAGATTGATGCCCATCACGGTCTCGTAGCCCTCGTCCGTCATGTCGAGTACGCTTTCCAGCACGTTGGTGCCGGCGCAGTTGATGAGGTGGTCGCAGGTTCCGGCCTGTTTCATGGCGGCGCGGGCGGCGGCGTTGTCCATCAGGTCGGCCACGATGGGCGTGCAGCCGGTTTCCGCGGCGAGGTTGTTGAGGTCGCTTTTTGTTCGGGCAATAGCGACGGTTTTGGCGCCCCGTTTGGCAAGTTCGACCGTCACGGCCCGACCTATGCCCTTGCCCGCGCCGGTGATGATGACGCTCTGGCCTTCGAAATTTTTGTCCATCAGTCCTTCCCCCTGTCTGAGGCTACGATGCCGCGGCAACCGACCGGCGTTTGGCGGGCCGGGTGCAGGCGGTGTGGTAATGGTTGAGGCTTTGGGTGATTTTCCAGATCACGACATCCTCTGGATTGAGTGCTGCGCCCGCGAACCGCTCCGCTCCGGGCAGGTGCTGCCAGATCAGGGGCAGGGGAACGGAGCGGCCCTGAAGGGTGTCGTAAAGTTTCGACACGGCCAGTTGGGCGGGTTCGGTGGCCCAGTAATAGCGGATGCGGTCGGAGAGCGAGTAGTGACGCAGGAGCTTCAGTTCGCCGTCGTCACCATTGTAGTGCCGAGCCCAATGCCCTGGCCGGTCCAGCATGAGGGACTCCATGGCCTGGTACAGGGGCCGGTCGCCGTAGCCGGGGACGAGGTCGGAGGCGATCAGATCGAGCGCGTAGAGCGCCTCGCGCATCACAAAGGTAAGTTCCGGGCCGACCTTGAGGATCGGGAAACCGTCGCGGACGAGTTCCGCGAGCGGGCAGGTCATCTGGTAGTCGGTTGAGTGGGCCTCGAAAACGAACTGCGGATGGTTTTCGAGGACGGAGATGAGGCTGGTGGCCTTGTCGGGTTCGTAGAGGATGACGTTGCGGTTGCCAAATTCCACGCCGGGCTGGACGACCAGACCGATGACGCGGGCGAAAGCGTCGGTGAGACCGTGTTTTGCGAAGACCTCACCATGGATTTCGAGGGTTCGGGAGGCAGCTTCGGCGGAGGTGGGTTCAATGGAGGAGAGCGCGTGATCGGCGCCGCCGGGCGGGGGGACCTCCGTGCCGATAACGTAATGCGGCAGCGGCAGGTTGTGGGCTTTGGCGGTGTCCTCGGCGACTTTCGCGAGTCGTGCGGCACGGTCGGCGGTTTTGGCGTCGTCGAGGGCCGGGGGCTCACCGGCGCAGCCCATGGAGGCGTCGAGATGGATCTTGCGGAAGCCGGAGGCCACGTATTCCGCGACCATTTTTTCGGCCTCGGCCAAGGCGTCCTCAGCCGGTCGGTCACGCCAGGGGTTTGGCCCGAGATGGTCACCGCCCAGGATGATGAGGTCTTTGGGGCAGTTCTCAGAGTCGGCCAGGCTGTTGACGAGGCTCGCGAAATCGGCCGGTCTCATGCCGGTGTAGCCGCCCTGGTGGTTGACCTGGTTGCATGTCGCCTCGATCAGGACGGTTGAGCCGTTGTCGCGTCCGTGGCGCAGGGCCGAGCGGAGAACGGACGGGTGTGCGGAGCAGACGGAGGTGATCCCGGCGGGCGTGCCGCGGCGGTAGAGAGGGGCGAGGTCGGTCAGGGTGACGGGCATTACGGGTTCCTCGGGGTGGCGGCAATGAACGCGTCGAGCTGCTCCCGCGTGCCCGCGCCTTCCATCGGGCCGCGGATGGTGGCGTTGCGCGCGCCCGCGGCGTTGGCGAAGGTCAGGGCCTCATTTACGTCCATGCCGAGGCGGCGACTGGCGACATAGGCCCCGCCGAAACAGTCGCCCGCGCCGGTTGGGTCGATTTCCTGGATTTTGAAGGCAGGGGCAGTGAAGGTCTCACCGCTGGCGAGGTGGCAGGATGAGCCGTTGGCCCCACGTTTGATGACAACTTCGGAGACGCCGAGTTCGAAGAGGCGGGTGATGGCGGTGTCCTCGCCGTCCTTTGGATCGGTGCCGGAGGCAACGTAGATTTCTTCGCCCGAAGGCAGCAGGAGGTCGGCACGCGCGACGGTTTCCGCGATACGGGCGTCGATGCCTGGATCGGCGCGCAGTTCGCTGCGCATGTTGGGGTCGAGAGAGACGGTGCCGCCGCGTTGCCGGATGGTTCTGGCGGCACGGTCGATCATCTTCCAGATGTTCTCCTGGACCAGCAGCGTACCCATGATGTGCAGGTGTCCGGCGCGGGAAATGACAGCCTCGATCTCCGGGGACCAGGTGAGGGAGCCGGCGGCGGAGGTCCACATGTTGAAGACGAAATTGCGGTCGCCATCGGGGCGGTAGCGCACGAAGGCGGTGCCGGTGGGAAGTTCCGGATCGACCATGACGCCGGAGATGTCCACGCCATCGGCGCGCAGGCGGTCGGTGTTCACGCGCCCGAAATCGTCCTGGCCCACTGCACCGATCATGGCCGCGGTGCCGCCCATGCGGGCGCACTGGTCGATGAAGATGGCGGGGGCGCCGCTGGGATAGGGTCCAATGAAGGGCTGTTCATCAAGGAAGCCCTCGCCGGTGGTGGTGGCGACGATTTCCACGAGGATCTCGCCGATGCAGACCGTGGGGCCGAGTGTTTCCGGGGCGGGGCTTTTGACTTTGGTCATTCTGCGCTTTCCCGGTCAGGTGTCGGCTGCGTGCTTTTCGAGCAGCAGTTCGGCGGTGAGGTCGTCGGTCACCAGGGTGTCCACGAGGCCGCGGCGGCAGGCGGCGGCGATGATGTCGACCTTGTGGGGACCGGCGGCGGCCATGATCTTCTCAGGCACCTGCTGCACCTGTTCGAGGAGCATGCCGATGGTTCGGTCGTCCACCTCGCGGGATACGGGTGTGCCGTCGCGGGTTAGGAACTGGCCGAGCACGTCGCCGATGGCACCGGCGGCGATCAGGCCCTCAGGGGTGAGTTCACGGGGCAGTCCATGGGATACGAGGAACGATTTGTGCGAGACGTTGGAGCAGGTCAGAAGCACGGCGTCGAGGGACTCGAATTTGCGAAAATGTTCGCTGAGCGAGTACTGCGAGAGGAACAGGTCACGGTCGATGCCCTCGGAGAGGTAAATCGGAGCGGTCAGGATGGAGTAGTGCGCGCCAAGGACGTCGGCGAGACCCGATACGACGCCGAAGGAGTTGAAGGTGGAGCCCTTGGCGGTTCCACCGAGGATTGAGACGATTTCCAAGTCCGGGTGGGACTGCCGCGGGAGCTTGCGGATGGCGGCGTCCAGGGTCAGGCCCCAGGATACGCCGATGGATTTCCAGGCGGCGTTGCGCAGGCGCTCGGTCATGAAGGCCGCGAGCGCGGCGCCAACGGGGCGGTGGTAGTCATAGTCGTTGCGGTTGACCGGGCTGATAATGGCGCCGGTGATGCCGAGCGCGTTTTTCAGGGCGTCCTGCTGCTTGGAACGGGCAAGAAACGGCGACTCGATCTGGATTTTCACGAGGCCCAGGGATTTGGCGCGCTGGATGCTCTGGTTGACGCGCAGGCGGGTTACGTTGAGCATCCGGGCGATTTCCGCCTGGGTCATTTCATTGACGAAGTAATGCCAGCAGACCTCCACCAGGAATGCCTCACTGTCCTCAATCGGTTCACGCGCCACGTGTTTCCTCCCAACCGTGTTGTCTTATCTGACAATCACACGGGTCGGAGCGTGACATGGATTACATATGAATGACAAGATGAACATTTGAAAATTTTCAGTTGCATGGTGGTGCTTACAGATGCATCCTGAATTCGGAAGGATGCGCGAATCGCTTCGGCCGGCTTCGGTTTGGTCCGCGTGAACGGCCTTCGCAATAAACAGGGAGGAAGCACATGAGCTTTGCACTGAAATTCGGCGCATCCGCGCTGGCCATGAGCGTTGCGGCAACGGCCGCATTCGCGGATGACGCGTTCTGGAAACAGGCGGCGGAACCGTACCAGGGCGTGACCCTGAGAGGCGTGACGGAGTCCTCGCCGCCATCGCTTTACATTCGCGAGGTGCTTGCCCCGCAGTTCGAGGAACTGACCGGCATTCGGGTGGATGTTGAGACGACCTCCTGGGACCAGATGTTCGACAAGGCCATCAAGGACATGGAAGCCGGGACCGGCATCTATGACATGGTCTATATCGAGCAGGACATCATCTATTCCTATCTGGCCCGTGATTTCCTCACCGACCTGACGCAGCTGATGGAGGACAATCCCGATCTGGTTGCGCCGACCTATAGCGAGGACAATTTCACGACCTTCGCGGATTACTTCAAGAATGAGGAAGGCCATCTGTTCGGCGTGCCGATGGAAGCCTTCATCAAGGTCTATCTCTACCGCAAGGACCTGTTCGAGGATCCTGACATACAGGCCGCGTTCAAGGAGAAAACCGGACGTGACCTCGTGCCCGCCGCGACCCATGAGGAGTATTCCGAGATTGCGCAGTTCTTCACGGACTGGGGCAAGGAAAACGACATGGAGCTGTGGGGCACCACGGCACAGGCGCATACCGGTCATGTCGCGTCGTGGTACGAGTATGTTGAATCCGTTGCACCCACGTTTGGCGTCTACAACTGGGGCATCAACGCGGATAACAACTACGCCGCCTCGGTTGAGAATGGCGGAACGATGAACAGCGAGGAGGCCAAGGAGGCGCTGACCTGGTGGCTGTCCATGCGTGATATCGCGCCGCCCGAGTCCGTGCAGTCGACCTGGACCGAGGTTGGTACGACCTTCGGTGCGGGACGTGCGGCGCAGGGTCTGGTTTACGGTGAGAATGCCGGCTGGATCGCAGCTGACGAGACCAAGTCCCTCGTGGTCGGCAAGGTTGGCGTGGCTTTGCCGCCGCTGGCTGATGGCGTCATGGACGAGGTGGAATCCGGCGAGGGTTACATCGGCTACTACGATGGCGGTGCGTTCGGTCTTCCGTCCACGTCCAAGCAGAAAGAGGCCGCGGCCCTGTTCCTGCAGTATATCGGTCAGAACGAGGTTCAGCCTGAATGGGCCGTTGCGGCGCCGCGCGTGACCAACACCGCGACCTATGACGACCCCAAGGTTCAGGACATGAACGAGGAACTGGGCGGTTACTACGACATGCTCAAGGACAAGGGTTACCTGTTCGCGGGGGCGCCGGCCTATCCGTTCCACGCGCAGGTTCGTGAGACCGTTGCGCCCACCTTCTACAGCATCCTGACCGGTGATCTGAGCGTAAGCGATGGTCTCGACCAGATGGCTGCGGAGGCCGAGGCCGTTCTGACGGATCTTGGCTACCGGAACTGACGGGGCGCGTTTCGTCCAAATGACTTGGGGTCGTCGCCTTTGACGGCGGCGGCCCGACCATAAAAACCGGGTCGGCCTGCGGGTGGCGGGCGAGACCCAGAAACAATCAAACACGGGAGGGTGATGATGCAGTCCAACAGGCTTGGCTGGATTCTGCTGGCACCGACGCTGGTAATCCTGTTTTTCTTCGGCGTCCTGCCCTTCATTTACGTCGTTTATGTCTCGTTCCATCAGTGGAACCCGTTCGCCGCAAATCCGGAGATGATTTTCAACGGCGCGGACAATTTCCGCCGGATCGTCTTTGATGCGGAGTTTCTGAATTCTGTTGGCGTCACGGTGGCTTTCGTGTTTTTCGCGGTCGTGTCGGAGCTGATCGTGGGATATTTCCTGGCGCAGGCTTTTATGAAGGACTTCCCCGGCAAGGCGTTTTTTCGGACCATTCATACGCTGCCCCTGATTATGGCGCCCATTATCGTGGGATCGGTCTGGAAGCTGATGACCACCCCCTCCATCGGGATCATTCCCCATTACCTCGATGAGTGGTTCGGCATCACGATGAACATTGGCACCTCGGCACCGGCCGCGTTTGCCACCATTGTCATCATGGATGTCTGGCACTGGACGCCGCTGGTGACGCTGACGCTGATTGCGGCACTTGTTTCGCTGCCGGCCGATCCGTTTGAGCAGGCGCAGATTGATGGCGCGAACAGCCGTCAGATTTTCTGGCACATCACCCTGCCGATGATCATGCCCGCGGTTGTGGCCACGGTGTTTATCCGGCTGATGGATGCGCTGCGCACGGTGGATGAGGTTTGGATGCTGACCGGTGGGGGGCCTGGATCGGCCACGAGGTTTGTGGGCGTTCACATTTTCAAGGAAGTGTTCCCGAAGACAAATTACGGTTACGGATCAACGATTTCGGTGATCGTTCTGTACCTGACCATTGTTGCGTGCTGGCTGCTTTACGTGACCATGCTCGCGCCGCGTAACACGAAGAAGGACTGAGGTTATGAAAAAACAAAGTCCCATTATCGGTCTGTTTTTCTGGATCCTTGTCAGCTTCCTGACGCTGTTTCCGATTTACTGGCTGTTCGTGATTTCCGTGAAACCGGCGGTGCAGCTGTTCAGCACGCCGGATGTGATCCTGAGCGATCCCTACTGGGGGAACTATGCCAAGGTCTGGGGTGACCGGCTGCTGCGCAGTTACATGGTCAACTCGCTGATCATTTCGAGCGGCAACGCAATCCTGTGTACGGTGCTCGGCTTCTTTGCCTGTTATGCCCTGTCGCGGTTCAACATGAGCGGCAAGGAGTCGATCTTCTTCTGGACGATCACCAACCGTATGGCGCCGCCGGCGGTGTTCCTTCTGCCGCTGTTCCTGCTGATGACGCAGGTCTATGCGGTCGGGGAATGGCGGCTTCTGGATACGCGGATCGGCATGATTTTGGTGTACTGCACGTTCAATCTGCCGTTTGCAATCTGGACGTTGCGCCCAACGGTGGATGGTATCCCCAAGGAGTTGGATGAGGCGGCATTCGTGGACGGGGCGAGTCCGTGGAAGGTGATCACCGAGGTCGTGTTCCCGCTCTGCCGGCCTGGGCTTGCCGTGACGCTGATCCTGACATGGGTGTTTGCGTGGAACGAGTATCTGCTGGCGGCGACGCTGACAAATTTCAATGCGCGCACGCTCACCACGGGTTTGTCTGAGTATGTGACCACGACCGGTACGGAGTGGGGCATCATGGCGACGATTTCGGTCTTTACTCTCATTCCTGCGCTGATCGTGTTTGGCATGGTGCAGCGGCATATCGTGGCCGGTCTGACCTTCGGTGCGGTGAAAGGATAGGGATATGGGTGACACACACGAAACCCCGCTTGCCTCCGCCAGCCTGGAGGAGGACGACACTCTGGAAAGCGCGGGTGAAAACCACGGCTTTCTGCCCATTGAAACAAACTGGTTCGACCGGCTTTTCATTTCGGTCGTGATCTGGGTGGCGCTGTCGCTGTTCTGGTTCCGCTTCGTGGAACCGCTGGGACTGTCGATCTGGATTTCAAATGCCATAGCAGTTGTGTTGGCGATTTTTATCGTCAGGAAAGGATAAGCGGATGAAGTCTCTCGTTCTGGAAAAGAAGGATGCGCTGTCCCTTCGCGATTTTCCCGGGATCGACCGCGAGGAGGAGGTTCTCGGCCCGCGGGACGTGCGCATCAAACTGCACACGGTCGGGATCTGTGGCTCTGACGTGCATTACTACACCCATGGGCGCATCGGGTCGTTTGTGGTCAATGAACCGATGATCCTGGGGCATGAGGCGTCTGGAATTGTGATCGAGACCGGGTCGGAGGTTTCGACGCTGAAGGAGGGCGACCGTGTCTGCATGGAGCCGGGCATTCCTGATCCGAACAGCAGAGCCACGCGGATGGGGATGTACAATGTCGATCCGGCCGTGCGCTTCTGGGCGACGCCGCCGGTGCATGGCATCTTGCGGCCGACCTGTGTGCATCCGGAGGCATTTACCTTCAAGCTGCCTGAGAATGTGAGTTTTGCCGAGGCCGCGATGGTGGAGCCTCTGGCCGTCGGGGTTCATGCGGCGACGAAGGCGCGGATCAAGCCGGGGGACATCGGTGTTGTCATTGGTGCGGGGCCGATTGGGCTTGTGACCGCGCTGTCGGCGATTGCGGCGGGATGTGCCCGGGTTTACGTGGCCGATCTGGCGGAGAAAAAGCTGAAGATCGCGGCCGGTCTGAGCGGGGCCATCGTGCCGATCAATGTGACCGGTGAGAGCATTGCGGAACGGGTTGCGGCCGACACCGACGGCTGGGGCGCGGATGTGGTGTTTGAGGCGACCGGGTCACCCAGGGCTGCGGCGGGTGTGTTTGAGCCGCTCGCGCCGGGCGGATGCGTGGTGATGATCGGCGGGCAGCCGGATCCGATCAGCTATGACGCGGGTGCGGCGATGGTGCGCGAGGCGCGGGTGGAGAACATTTTCCGTTATGCCCACGTGTTCCCGCGCTGCGTGTCGATGCTGGCCTCGGGCCTGATTGACGTGAAGCCGCTGATCACGCGCACATTTGAGTTTGATGAGAGCGTGAAGGCGTTTGAAATCGCGGCATCGGCCCCGCCGGCTGACGTGAAAATGCAGATCGAACTGCCGCAATAGGGGGGCAGGCCAATGGCCGATGTAAAAATAGACAATGTAATCAAGCGCTTTGGCAGTACCCAGGTCATGCATGGGGTGAGCGTCGATATTCAGGATGGCGAGTTTGTCGTACTGGTCGGTCCATCGGGATGCGGCAAGTCGACGCTGCTGCGCATGCTGGCAGGGCTTGAGCAGATCAGCGATGGGACCATTTCAATCGGTGGGCGGGTTGTGAACAACGTGCTGCCGAAGGAACGGGACATCGCGATGGTGTTCCAGAGCTATGCTCTTTATCCGCATAAAACGGTGTTCGACAATATCGGGTTTCCCCTGAAAATGGCGAAGCGGCCGCAAGCGGAGATTGAGGAGAAGGTCACAAAGGCCGCAGAGGTTCTGGACCTGTCGAAATACCTCAAACGCTATCCCAAGGAACTGTCGGGCGGTCAGCGTCAGCGCGTGGCGATGGGCCGGGCGATTGTGCGCGACCCGCAGGTGTTCCTGTTTGACGAGCCACTGTCGAACCTCGATGCGAAGCTGCGCGTGACGATGCGGGTGGAGATCAAGGAACTGCATCAGAGGTTGGGCACGACGATTGTCTACGTCACCCATGACCAGATCGAGGCCATGACCATGGCGGACAAGATCGTGGTGATGCGCGACGGGCGGGTCGAGCAGATCGGCTCGCCGCTGGATCTCTATGATAGCCCGGACAACGTTTTTGTGGCCGGGTTTATTGGCTCGCCGTCGATGAATTTCGTGCATGGCAAGGTGGCGATGGTGGAGGGGACGAAGCAGTTTGTGTCCGCCTCCGGGCTTACCCTCCCTCTGCCGGAGACGGCGGCCTCCGAGGGGCAGGACGTTATCTACGGCATTCGGCCGGAGCACATCCAGATCGGTGAAAGCGGTGTGCCGATGAGTGTGGTCGTGGTTGAGCCGACCGGGTCCGAAACCCAGATCTTCGCCAAGCACGGTAAGGATCTGGTCGATGCCCTCGTGAAGGAGCGGATTATGGCACGGCCGGGGTCATCGCTTGGGTTCATCATCGACCCGGCCGATGTTCATCTGTTTGACCGGAAGACGGAAAAGCGTATCTGACTCGGGATTGGCCTCTGGTCAGGGCCGCGTGGACGGCCCTGGCAATCACGCGTTCCTCGTCGGTGGGGATGACGAGGACGCGGGTGGGACCTGTGCCGATTTCCGTTTCGCGGTTGGCGTTGGCCTCGGCATTGATCTCGATGCCGAGGAACTCCAGGCCCTTCACGATGCGCTGGCGGATCGGGGCCGCGTTTTCACCGATGCCTCCGCAAAAGATCAGCCCGTCGAGGCCACCGAGGACGGCGGCCAGCGCGCCGATTTCGCGGCGGGCGCGGAAGACATAGTAGTCGATGGCCTCGGCCGCGTCGGGGCTTTCGGATTTCATCAGAGTGCGCATGTCGCTGGAAATGCCCGAGAGGCCCAGCAGGCCGCTGCGGTCGTAGAGCATTTCGCGGACTTCCCGCGGTGACATGCCAACCTGTTCAATGAGGTGCAGTACGGCACCCGGATCGATCTGGCCACAGCGGGTACCCATGGGCAGGCCGTCAAGCGCGGTGAACCCCATGGTGGAGCCGACGCTCTGGCCCGCGCGGACGGCACACATGGAGGCCCCGTTACCGAGATGGGCGATGATGATCCGGCCGCGGTGGAGGTTGGGAAAGGCACGTTTGACCTCGCCAGTGACATAGTCGTAGCTGACCCCGTGAAAGCCGTAGCGGCGCACACCCTCGTCATAATGCCTGCGGGGAATGGCGAAGGTGTCGTTGACCCAGGGGTGGCCGCGATGGAATGCGGTATCGAAACAGCCGACCTGGACCGCGTCCGGGAACGCGGCTTTCGCGACATGCACGCCCGCGAGGTTGTGGGGCTGGTGCAGGGGTGCGAGGGGGATGAGGCCGGAAAGGGTTTCGATGACGTCCGGTGTCAGGGTGGCCGGGCCGCAAAAATCGAGCCCGCCGTGCACGATCCGGTGTCCGACGCCCGCGATTTTCAGCCCGTCGAGGCTGTCGTGCAGAACTGCCATAACGGCGGAGATGGCGGCGGCATGCGTAGCCGCGGCAACCTCGAGGGTGGTTTTGTCGCCGTTTTTGCGGAGGACGAGCCGTGCGGTTTTTCCGATCCCGTCGACCTGGCCGGTGAGCAGTTCCTCCGGTTCGGGGGCATCCGCATACAGGCCGAATTTGAGGGAGGAGGAGCCGGTGTTGAGCGTGAGGATGCCGCGCATCTGTGAAAACCTGCTGCCCCCGTCGCTTTCCGTGTCGCGGAAGGGAAACCATCCGGGTGTTCGGGTGTCAACCGGTGTCAGAAAAGGTTCACATGGGGTGGTGAAAATGGTTGGGATTTGGGTAGTTTTTTGGAGTTTTCCCTCCTTATCCGGGCGTTTGGCGAGGCCCGCATCGTCAGCGTCGCGAACTCTATATTTCTGACAGGGTGTCCGCCGGAGTCACCCCCGTTTGGTTTTAGGTTTCCCGAATAACGTATGGGTGATCGTCACAATACTTCCGGAAAAAAGCGAGCGAATTCCGGCATTCTGCTGTATGGTCGGAAAAGCGCCGTCGCGGCGCGGTCGGCTTGACCTTTGTTCCGGCGATCTTCAACCATGGGGTGTGCCGGTATGGTGCCGATGTATGGGGGGACATGCAGGTGATTACAAAAGGTGAGACAAATCAATATCTTGAACATGTAGATACCGGTTGCGTCCCGGGACGGCACGATTTTATGGTTGAAACGCACCGTCCCACGCGGTTCAGGACGGCGTATCATCACCACCCGTCCGTGGAGATCAATTTTCTTATCGGCTGCGATATGGAGTATTCCTTTTCAGGAACCTTGGTGCGGGCAGGCCGCCAGAAACTGGTGGTGTTTTGGGGGGCCGTGCCGCACGGGGTGACGGACGTGCAGGGTTCCGGTTCAATTGTGAATGTGTACCTGTCGCTTGCGCAGCTTCTGAAGTTTGGGCTTCCGGAATTGTTTGTTGAGACCATTATCAGTGGCGGTATTCTGGCCTCTCGGGAAAGCTGCCACGAGGATGCCCTGATGTTTAACACCTGGGCGCGCGATTACAGCCGGGCGAGCGATGATCCCAACTGGCGCAATCTGCTGATCGGGGAAATTGAGATGCGTCTGCGGCGTATGGCGCTGGAGGGCTATGACGTGCTGATGAAAGCGCGGGGCAATGCGGATGCCAATGTCAGTGGTACCAGCACCATGCGTCATATTGACCAGATGCTGCGGTTTATCGCGGACAATTACGGCAATCCAATCTCCGTGGCACAGGTGGCGGAACACGTGGACCTTTCTCCATCCTATGCCATGTCCCTGTTCCGGCGGGTGGTGGGCGTGCCGATCAAGGAGCACATTACGCGGATCAGGCTGAGCCACGCACAGATGCTGCTGGCCCATTCGGACCACAAGATACTGAGCGTGGCGATGGATTCAGGTTTTGGATCCCTGTCGAGCTTTTACGAGGCGTTTCAGGCCCATCAGCATAAAACCCCTGCTGCCTTCCGCAGGGAGGCGCGGCAATAGCCGTCGTGGACGGACAGGTTTTGTGGATGGTGATTTCCATGTTCGCTGTTTAGGTTCCAGTGGCCGGGCGTCGTTGACAGCCTGGCGCCGGGATCGGTCTTCTGACGGAGTTCCGGTCAAAACTGAAAAAAATCTATCGTGCAAAGGGAGTTAACATGCCGAAGGTGCAGTGGGGTATTATTGGTCCGGGGGATATTGCCGCGAATTTTGCGCAGGGACTTGCGGAGTGCGAGAGCGGCAGCCTTTTGGCCATAGCGAGCCGGACACCTGCAAGGCGTGAGAGTTTCGGTGACAGGTTTGGGGTGGCCCCGGGGAAACGCTATGACAGCTACGAGGCTTTGTGCGCTGATCCGGAGGTGGGTGCGGTTCACATAGCAACCCCGCATCCGTTTCATGCCGAACAGGCGTTGATGGCCATTCGGGCCGGAAAGCATGTGTCGGTTGAAAAGCCGATGGCCCTGAATGAAGCGGAGGCCACGGCGATTGTTGAGGCGGCGCGGGAGGCGGGGGTGTTTTTCCGTGAGGCCTACATGTATCTGCATCATCCGCAGATTGCGCGGATGGTGGAGATCCTGCGCGAGGGTCGGCTTGGCGCGATTCAGCATGTAAAGGCCGTGTTCGGGTTTTCGGCAGGGTTCGACCCGCAGTCGCGGCTTTACAGTCGTGAGCTTGCGGGTGGTGGAATTCTGGATGTGGGAGGGTATCCCGTTTCGGCGGCGCGTTTGATCGCGGGCATTGGCGATGGTGTGTTCGCGGATCCGGTTGAGGTGAAGGGTGTTGGCCATCTGGGCCGGACGAATGTGGATGAGGTGGCGTTTGGGCTGCTGAAATTCGCCAACGGGATCACGGCCGAGATTTCCTGTGCGGTTGCGCGCAATCTGGGGGAGACGGTTGAGGTCTTCTGTGAGAACGGAAGCCTGCGCCTCGCGAACCCGTGGGTGCCGGGGCGCAATGCCGGGCCATCGGATTCCGAGATCCATGTCACGACCGGTGGTCAGACCGAGATCATCAGGCTTGAGGACGAGCGTATTCTGTTTGCCTTTGAGGCGGAGGATGCGAGCCGTGCCATTTTAGCCGGTGAGACCGAGGCGACTTTCCCTGCCATGGACACCAGGGGGTCGATTGGAAATGCGAGGGTGCAGGATGCCTGGCGGCGGGAGCTGGGTTATGTCACGTTTGCTGAGGATCCGGCGACCGTACGGCGTCTTGTGAATGTTTTGCCAAGTGGATTGCCGCAGGTGTCCACCGTTAAACTCGAGGGCGTTGAGAAGCCGGTCAACCGGTTGATCATGGGGTGTGACAACCGTGATACGGCGGCGGAGGGTGCTGTTGTTTGGGACGCCTGGATGGAAGCCGGAGGGCGGACGTTTGACACGGCGTTTGTCTATGGCGGCGGGCGTCATGAAGCGGTTCTGGGTGACTGGATCCGGTCTCGGGGTGTCTCTGATGATGTCACCGTGATCGTGAAGGGCGTGCATTCGCCGTATTGTTTTCCGGATGTGATTTCCGCGCAGCTCGATATTTCGCTGGATCGTTTGGGGCTTGAGAAAGCGCCAATCTACATCATGCACCGGGACAATCCCGACGTGCCGGTGGGTGAGTTTGTCGAGGCGGTTGCGCGGGAGCGGGATGCCGGGCGAATTGGTATTTGGGGCGGCTCGAACTGGTCGGTTGAGCGTTTTGCTGAGGCCGTGGCGTATGCGAATGAACGCGGGCTGGAGCCGCCTCGGGTGCTCAACAATAATCTGTCGCTGGCGGTGATGGTGAAACCTGTCTGGGATGGGTGCGCGACTTCGAATTCGCCTGGAACGCTTGGCTGGATGCGCGAAAACGGCATCATCCATATCAGCTGGTCAAGCCAGGCGCGGGGGTATTTTCTGCCCCGGGAACTGCGTGACAGACTGCCGGTGGATACGAATCCGGAGACCTGTTTTGGCGGGCCGGAGAACGAGGAACGGCGCAGGCGGGCGGAGACACTGGCGCAGGATCTGGGAGTGACGCCGCACAATGTCGCGACGGCCTGGGTGCTGCACCAGGGTTTTCCGTCACTGGCCCTGATTGGGCCGCGAAGTCCAGGCGAGATTGCCACAACACTGCCGGCGCTCGACGTGAAGCTGTCGACGGAGCAGGTGGCGTGGCTCAATCTCGAGGATTGATGGACCGGTGCCCCTGGGAGTTGGCCGGGGGCACCGCTACTTGTTATTCGGCGGGTTCCGGGGTTTTTGCGGTGATCTCCACAACCGGCGTAAAGCCGCCGAAGATCAATCGGGGCCCGTCAAAAGGCATCGGGTTTTTCTCCTGATCCATCCGCGGGTCCGCGGTTTCCGGGTTTTCCATCCACCCGGTCATGGTTTTCATGGCAGCGTCTCGGGTAGCTTTGTCGGGCCATTCCACCCAGGAGAAAACAACGGACTCGTCGTCTTTTGCGGCGACCGCCCGTCGGAAATCCGTGGTTTTTCCCTCCGGCACGTCGTCGCCCCAGCATTCGATGACGCGGGTTGCGCCGAGATCGGTAAAGACGCCATCCGCGTGTTCGGCATGGGAGATGAATTTGGATTTGTTGGCGGTCGGAACCGCGATGATGAAGCCGTCGATATAGGACATGTTCTCCTCCGTTGGTTTGGTTCGGTTCAGGCGGTCGTGTCCGGTGGAATGGCCGCAGCCTCCAGGGCTGCGATGTCGATTTTGTGCATAGTCATCATGGCCTCGAAGGATCGTTTCGCCACGCCGGGATCGGGATGGGCGTTAAGCTCGAGCAGGCGTTTTGGGGTGATCTGCCAGTGAAAACCCCAGCGGTCGCTGCACCAGCCGCAGGCGCTTTCCTGACCGCCATTGTCGACGATTGCGTGCCAGTAACGGTCGGTTTCCTCCTGATCTGATGTCAGAACCATAAGGCTGACAGCCTGGTTGGGCGTGAAGACCGGGCCGCCGTTCAGGCCCAGGAAGGGACGGCCGAGAAGGGTAAACTCGACTGTCAGTTCGTCGCCTTTGTGGCCACCGGGATAGTCGCTGGCTGCGGAATTGATGCGGTCAATGCGGGTATCAGGGAAGGTTGTGGCGTAGAACTCCGCTGCTTTCCTTGCTTCGCCGTGGTCGAACCACATGCAGGTTACGAGTTTGTCCATGGTTTTGGCTCCTCATCCCTGTGCCCGGTTGCCTTCGAAATTGAGTATCCAGGGCGTGCCAAACCTGTCGGTAAACATTGCGAAGCGCTCGGCCCAGAATGTTTCGTCAGGTTCCATTTCGACGGCCTGTGCGCCGTCCGCGAGGGCGTTGAAAATGCGGTCGAATTCCGCGCGGGACGGTGCGGGGATGGAAATGCGGAAACCCTTGGGTTTGTCATACATCTGCTCGGTATTGTCGGACGCCATGATGGTGGAGCCGCCGAGACGCATTGACATGTTCAAGACCATGTCGTCGCCGCCGGGCATTCGGCTTTCGGGATCGGGCGCGTCAGCGTTGCGGAACACACCTTCAATCTCGCCGCCGAGAACCTCCGCATAGCGGGTCATGGCCTCGAGACAGTTACCTTTGAAAAATAGATAGATGGTCGGCTGCATTGTTTCTCTCCATGTCAGTGGTTGGTTTTGAACAACAGTTCGACATAGCGTTTGAGGTGGTCGACGCTGTCCTTTGCGGTTTCCGTGTTGCCGGTTGCTTTGGCCAGGATGAAGGCACCCTGAAGCACGGCCTGGGTGTGGATGGCGAGGCTTTCCGCGGACCAGTCCGGGGTGATCCCGCGTGAGGCGATGGCGGCCTCGATGTCGGGTTCGAGTGTGGCGGCGTGGCCAAAGATGCTGGCGGCGCAGGCGTCGCGGATCGCCGGGTGGGAGCCGTAGATTTCCTGGGTCATGGTGCCGACGAGGCAGGTGAACCTCGCGAGATCGCCGTCGATGATCTGTTTGCGGAAGTCGATATAGGCGAGGAACCGGTTCAGTGGGTCGTCTTGCCGGTGATAGGGCGCGTTGGCGAAGAGTTCAGATGTGGTTTCCGCCCAGTAGGCTGCGGCGGCGACGCCCAGGGCCTCCTTGTTCTCAAAATGGTGAAAGAACGCACCCTTGGTCACTCCGGCCGCCCTGCACAGGTCGCCGACGCTGGTGGCGGCGTACCCCTGGCTGCGTATGAGGTCGCGGGCGGATTGAAGAAGTCTGGTACGGGCATCGCCGTGCTCCGGCGTCAGTTTCGTGGGTCTTGGCATGGAGGTAAAATACCGACCGGTTGGTATGTGAGTCAAGCCTGCTGTTTGATTGTCGGATTTGCGGGGCTTTCAGGATCGTGCAAAGGGTGTGCCGAGAGATGGAGGGGCAAAGATGCTGACGACTGTGATACTTGTTCTGGCCGGGCTCGCGGCCGGTGCCCTCAACGCGGTCGCGGGGGGCGGTACGTTCCTTGCGTTTCCGGCACTGGTCTGGGCCGGTGTGCCGCCAATTATGGCGAACGCAACGGCGACTTTCGCGGCCATGCCGGGATATGTCAGCAGTGCCTGGGCTTACCGGACCGAGATCGAGACCGGTGGTCGTCCGACGCTTTGGCGTATCATACTGACATCGGTCATCGGTGGCCTGGCGGGGGCGTTCCTGCTGCTCGTGACACCGGAGGCCGTGTTTTCCGGGGTTGTCCCGTGGCTGTTACTGATCGCAACCGGGGCGTTTGCTGCCGGTCCGGCGTTTATTCGGTTCATGGCGCGGTCGGGACGCAGCGTGTCGGAGGCGTCGGCTTTGGCTCTGGTTTTCGCGGTGTCCGTTTACGGCGGCTATTTCAACGGCGGGCTGGGCATCATGCTGCTGGCGGTATTTGGCATCATCGGCATGACCAACCTGCACCGTATGAACGGGCTGAAAAACCTGATCTCGGCTGTTCTGTCCCTGGTCTCGGTTGTAGCCTATTCGCTGGCAGGGCTGATCGACTGGAGCGCGTTGATTGTGCTCGGTCTGTCCTGTGCGATCGGGGGGTATGCCGGGGCGGCGGTTGCGCGCAGGATTGACAACACCGCGGTTCTGCGCGCGTTTATTGTGGGCGTCGGACTGGTGATGGCGGTGATTTTCTTCCTGCGCTGAACAGCCTGTCAGGGGCGTGTCGCGGTTTGCTGTTTGGCTTTGGTGCGTCCGGGGACCGGAAACCGGGTTTGGGAGATGAGCGCGCCCGCGTCAGTCATGATCAGGCGAAGGGCGCGGTCGCCGTACCAGAAAGTCAGGCGCATTCGGCCGGTATCCTCTCCTTCTCCGCGTTCGCAGAGTGACGTGATTTCGCCGGCGCGCATCAGGTTCTGGACGGTTGCGGCATCAAGGGAGAACGCGTCGGCTATGATTTTGGCATCGACCTCTACCGGTGCCGGTTTTTCACTGTCGGGCTTTCTGTCCGTCATGCGGCGGGCTCCAGTTTTGGCAGGGCGATATCGGCGAGGGTTGAGCGGTTCAGATCGGCCATAAAGGCGTTTTCGGCGGAGCGGAGGCGGGCCTTGAGGCGGCAGCGGCCATCGATGGTGCAGTCTCCGCCATCCGGAGCGAAACATTCAACAAGCGGTTGTCCCTCGTCAAGCAGAGCGATGACGTCACCCAGACGGATATGATCCGCGCGCCGTGCAAGGGTCGCGCCACCACCACCGCCCCGGCGGGTCTCGACGAGACCGGCGCGGGCAAGACGCTGCACGATCTTCGCGAGGTGATTGCGCGAGAGGTTAAACTCTTCGGCAAGTTCCGCTGTGGAAAATCCACGATCCGGGTTGCTGGCAAGCCGCATCAGCATACGAAGTCCGTAATCCGTGAAGGTCGTCAGGCGCATGGTTTGGGTGGCGTCCTTTGAATAAGTATTTACAATACCTATTAGACCTGCGAGGTAAAATTGCAACCTTGATGGAGCTTTGTCTCATGGCTTCGACTGAAATTCGGGTCGCGCCGGCATCGGCCCGTCCGGACCTGACTGCGGATCTGATTCAGCGGACCGGCCTGGATGAGAACGTATTGGAAACGCTGGTTCAGCGGTTTTACGGGCGGGTGCGTGAGGATGATCTGCTGGGCCCGATTTTTGCCGAACGGATCAGCGACTGGGGGCCGCATCTGGAGCGGATGGCGGCGTTTTGGTCATCGGTTGCGCTGATGTCAGGCCGGTATCACGGTCGCCCGGTTCCCATGCATATCGGCCTCCCGGTTGGGGCGGAGCATTTTGATCGCTGGCTGGCGCTCTTCCGTTTGACGGCGCGGGAGGTCTGTACGCCTGCGGGAGCGGAGCATGTGATCGAACGCGCGGAACGGATTGCCCGGTCGCTGCGTATGGCGGTGGAGGATTCCAGACCGGGACGGGTTCCATCACTGATGTAAGGGGAGGTCTTATGGCGGGAGACGGGGATTGCCGGGGCGGGTTTGCGTCGCCGCCCTGTTATGCCGGCGAAATTGCGCCCGACTATTTTGATCCTTTGGCCGTGGATGCGCAGCAGGCCGGGGATGTTGCGCGTTGGCGTAAGGCCGAGCGCGCGAGGCTGCGGCGCCTGCGGGCGGGGATGAGTGTGGGGGATCGCAAAAGAGCGGGGCTCGCGCTGCGCGGCCATTTGCTTACGGTTTTGCGGGAGCGCTTTGGCGACATGCGGGGGTGCGTGTTCTCCGGCTACTGGCCCATTAAGGGCGAGCCGGACCTTCGGCCGATGCTGGAGGAATTGCACGACGCGGGTGTGACCGTGGCGTTGCCGGTTGTGGAAACGAAGGCGGCACCTCTGGTGTTTCGGCGCTGGAAGCCGGAATTGCGAATGGTGCGGGGTGACTGGAATATTCCGGTGCCGCCGCCGGATGCGCCGATTGTTGTGCCGGACATCTCTCTGGCGCCGCTGGTGGGGTGGACCGAGGAGTGCTACCGTCTCGGCTATGGTGGGGGGTATTTCGACCGGACGCTCGCAGCACTCGACCCGAAACCGTTTTTGATCGGTGTAGGATTTGATGCGGCGCGACTCGGCACGATTTATCCCCAGCCGCATGATGTTCGGCTGGATTTGACCGTGACTGAAGCAGGTATCAGGGGGAGGCGGGAAGGTCGCTGAACGCGGGAGTAACGACTCTAGCGGTCAGGTTACGGACCTGAAAGCCCGAAAAATATGAGTCGCTATTTCGGGTATTGGTGGAGCCAAGGGGGATCGAACCCCTGACCTCTTGCATGCCATGCAAGCGCTCTCCCAGCTGAGCTATGGCCCCGTTTGAACTCTCAAATTCGGGCCTGTTCTTAGGGGTGTGCCCCGGACAGATCAAGCCCAAAATGAGAGGTTTGCAAAGTTTTCGTTACGAGTCGTCGTCGTCGTCGGATCCCACGTCCGCAATCGTTTCCAGCGGCACGGTATCGTCATCGTCGTCGAGCAGATCATCATCGATATCGTCGTCATCGGATTCGATATCGGGCATATCATCGACTTCCGGTTCTTCCGGAGTTTTTTCCTTCTCGGGCCGCAGTGCCTTTGGTTTGGATGCGGACAGGCTTTCAACCGTGAACGATGCCTGACAGCTGGGGCATGTCATCGGATCATTGTTCAGGTCATAGAACCTGGTGGCGCATGAAGGGCAGACCCGTTTTACGCCCCATTCTTCCTTGGGCATTGAAAACCTCATATCCATCTTTTCGAATGCGCCCCGATGCCATGCCTTTGCTGGATTGTCAAAGGCTTTGGATTTGGCAACGAATGATTAGGCAAACTGTCACAAATCCGCAGGAAAACGTACGAAACAACTTGTCGCAGTGCGGAAAAACATTAGTTTCGGGGCCAAAGATATAAAGATGTAGGGACCATTCCGGATGCTGTACCACGCCTATGAAATGACGCATGCCGCAATTTCGCCGATGCGAACGGCCGCGCGCATGGGGCGGGAGGTGATATCCAATCCGCTCAATCCATTCTCGCAGTATTACGGGTCGCGGGCCATGTCCGCGGCGCTTGAGATGTTCATCAACGCCACGCGGCGGTACGGCAAACCGGAGTTTGACATCAGTTCGGTCAGGATCGGGCGGACGGATGTTCCGGTCCGCGAGGAGATCGTCTGGTCAAAGCCGTTCTGTAACCTGTTGCATTTCCGACGCGATTCGCGAACGGTTGAGCGTCGGAACGATCCGCGCGTGCTGATGGTCGCGCCGATGTCCGGGCACTACGCCACTCTGCTTCGCGGAACGGTTGAGGCGATGCTGCCGGATCATGACGTCTACATTACCGACTGGGTCGACGCGCGCGACGTGCCGGTGGTTGAGGGAAGTTTCGATCTCGACGACTATACCGACTACCTGATGGAAATGCTGGAGGCTTTGTCGGAGACAGGCGAGCGTGTGACAATGGTCGCCGTGTGCCAGCCGGGGATTCCCGCTATGGTCGCAACGAGCCTGATGTCGATGAACAGGGATCCGGGGCGGCCATCGTCGATTATTCTGATGGGCTCACCCATTGATACGGCGAAAAATCCGAAACAGCCGAATGAGTTGGCGACGGGCAAGCCGCTCAGTTGGTTTGAAAACAATGTTGTGACGCGGGTACCCTGGCCCAATCAGGGCTTCATGCGGCGGGTCTATCCGGGTTTCCTCCAGCTTTCGAGCTTTCTTGCGATGAACATTGACCGGCATATGGATGCCCATGTCACGCAGTTTGAGAATCTTGTGAAGGGCGATGGTGACAGCACCGAGGCCCATCAGCGGTTCTATGATGAATACATGGCCGTGATGGATCTGACGGCGGAGTTCTATCTCCAGACCATTGAGCGCGTTTTCCAGAAACGTCTGCTGGCCGAAGGTCAGTACATGTACCGCGATACCCATGTCGACCCGTCGGCCATTGACGACGTGGCAATTATGACGATCGAGGGGGAGAAGGACGATATTACTGGCCTCGGTCAGACGGAGGCGGCGCAGACGCTGGCCGTCAATCTGCCTGATGGGCTTCGCAAGCACTACGTTGCCGAAGGTGTGGGTCACTACGGCGTGTTCAACGGTTCGCGGTTCCGGAAAAACATTTATCCGCAGATCCGCGACTTCATTAAGGCAAACCGCAAAGAGGTTGATGAGGTCGTACGCCTTAAGGCGGTGAGCTGATCTTGTCGCAGGCGATCAGTATTGGGATGCCTGCGATTACCGTTCGATGGCGGCGGAATGACCGTGCGAAACGGTTTATTTTAAGAGTACCGACCGCCGGTGATGAACCGGTATTGACGGTGCCGCGGGGCATGTCGATGGGGCATGCCCGTGCTTTTCTCCTGGCGAACGAGGACTGGCTGCGTGAGCGTGTCGCGAAGAGGGGCGGTCGTGTTCCTGTGGGGATAGGCACCGTGCTGCCCTATGCGGGCGAGGACGTGCGGGTTGTTTCCGCGAAGGCCCGGCGCACGGAACTCGCCGATGGTGAGTTGCGGGTTCACGGGCCGGTGGAGCGTGCGGGTCACCGCGCCATGGCTTTCCTCAAAGAGGCCGCACGGGACCGTTTGCTTGAAAGATCCCGGTTTTATGCCACGCAGGTCAATCGCAAGGTCAACGCGATTACCTTGCGGGACACGCGGTCGCGCTGGGGGTCGTGCAGTTCCAACGGGAAACTGATGTATTCCTGGCGTCTGATCATGGCCCCTCCGGACGTGCTTGATTACGTCGCGGCCCATGAGGTCGCCCATCTCGTCGAAATGAACCATTCACGCCGGTTTTGGGATCTGGTCCACAGGCTTGAGCCGGATTGCCAGGGGCCGCGGGACTGGCTACGAAAGAACGGCGGGCAGTTGCACCGCTGGGAATTCACCGCCGCCTGAACGAGGTTGGGACCGTGTCGACACTGGCCGTTTTGGAACGCCCTAAAAAACCTGAGAAAAAGCCCCCCTCCCATGAGGTGGTGTATCGCCAGTTGCGGACACGGGTCATGCATGGGGCGATCCGTCCGGGGCAAAGCCTTACATTGCGCGGTATTGCGCGGGATTTCGGTGTCAGCACGGCACCGGCGCGGGATGCGGTACGCAGACTGGTGGCGGAAGGCGCGTTTCAGTTTTCGTCATCGGGGCGTGTTTCGACGCCTGAACTGACAAATGCGCGTATTGAGGAACTGGCGGAGCTGCGTGCGTTGTTGGAGCCCGAATTGGCCTCACGGGCGATGCCGCGGGCGCATAACGCGCTGACGGAACGGATGCTTGCAATCAATTCGATCATCGACGAGATGATCGTCAAAGGGGACGCCGAAGGCTATGTCCGTACCAATCTGGAGTTTCACCGGACGCTGTACCTTCGGGCGCACGCGCCGGCGATGCTCGGTCTGACCGAGACGGTATGGCTGCAGTCGGGGCCGACCATGCGGATGCTCTATGAGCGGTTGCAGCGGAAGGAGGCAAGCCAGAACCACCGGAAGATCATTGCCGCGCTCAGGGCGGGGGATGAACCGGGGCTTCGGCTCGCGATCCGGATGGATGTGACGCAGGGTTTGCGAATGCTGATGAGCTGAGCCCCCCAAGGGGGCTCAGCCCGGACGTTGTCAGGCGTGGATGGCGCCGTCCCCGCAGGCCAGTGCCGCTTCGCGGACCGCTTCGGAGAAGGTCGGGTGAGCGTGGCAGGTGCGGGCAATGTCCTCAGCCGCTGCGCCAAATTCCATCGCAACGCAGATTTCATGGATGATGTCGCCAGCGCCTGGGCCGATGATGTGAACGCCGAGGATGCGGTCGGTTTCCGCGTCCGCCAGCATTTTGACGAAGCCGTCGCCCATGAAATGCGCTTTTGCGCGGGCGTTGCCCATGAAGGGGAATTTGCCGACGGTGTATTTGCGGCCCTCTTCCTTGAGCTGTTCCTCGGTTTTGCCAACATTTGCGACCTCGGGGGCCGTGTAGATCACCCCGGGGATCACATTGTAGTTTACGTGGCCATGCTTGCCGGCGATGGTTTCCGCGACGGCCATGCCCTCGTCCTCAGCCTTGTGCGCCAGCATCGGGCCTTTGACGACGTCGCCGATGGCGTAGATGTGCGGGACATTTGTGCGCCACATGGCGTCAATTTCCACCATTCCGCGATCAGTCACGGTGACACCCGCGTCCTCGAGGCCAAGACCTTTGGTGTAGGGTTTGCGACCGGTGGCGACCAGAACGATGTCAGCGTCGAGCGTAGACTCGGAATCATCTTTGCGGGATTTGTAGGTGACCTTCGCACCGCCGTCTGCGGTTTCTACGGACTGGACAGCGGAGTTCAGGATGAAATTCAGGCCCTGCTTTTTTAGCAGACGCTGGAAGTTTTTGGAGACCTCAGCGTCCATACCTGGCGTGATGTGGTCGAGGAATTCGATGACGGTTACTTCCGAGCCGAGGCGGGCATAAACCGAGCCAAGCTCAAGGCCGATGACGCCGGCGCCAATGACGGCCAGTTTCTTGGGAATTTCTTTCAGAACGAGAGCGCCGGTGGAACTAACCACGGTTTCCTCGTCGATCTCAACGCCAGGCAGAGTGGACGGCTCCGAACCCGTTGCGATGACGATGTTCTTCGCCTTATGCACGTCGTCGCCAACCGTGACCTGGCCTTCGCCGGTGACCTTGCCCCAGCCCTTGATCCAGTCGACCTTATTCTTTTTGAAAAGGAATTCGATGCCGCTGGTGTTGCTCTCCACTGTCGACTGTTTGTATTCGACCATCTTCGACAGATCGACCGAAGGCGCGTTGCCCATCAGGCCCATGGTCTCAAAATGGGTGGTGGACTCATGGTAGAGTTCGGAGGCGTGCAGCATGGCCTTTGACGGAATACAGCCCACGTTCAGGCAGGTGCCGCCCAGGGTCTCGCGGCCCTCAACGCATGCGGTTTTCAAGCCGAGCTGCGCGCAGCGGATGCCGCAGACATAGCCGCCAGGGCCGCCACCGATTACGATTACGTCATAGTCTGCCATCAGTTAGTCCTTTCAGATTAGAGCCGCGATGATCATTGCGACCGTCGCGAGAAAACCGGCCAGCCAGATACAGGACCGCCACGGCATCAGTCCAAATGCGTATGCGGGAACATAGGCAATACGTGCGGCAAGGTATACCCAGGCGCAGGTCGCGGTAAATCCACTGGCTTGTTGGGAGAGGGTGACCACGACCACGCCAATCGTGAAAAGGATCAGAGCCTCGAAATGGTTGGAAAGCGCCCGGTTCAGTCGTCCGGCCATCACCGGCAGATCCTCGGCAAGCGATTTTCCGTCGCGGGGGCCAAGTGTGCGTTCCGGTCCCAGCGCGATATTCGCTGGCACGGCCATCAATACAAATTGGATGGCCTGTAGAAGCCCGGCGAGGGCGAGGGCCGTGAGTTCCGGTGTCATCTGACGTCAGGCGGTTTTCAGAAAATGGTATTCGCTGCTTTGGACACCAGCGCGGTCGTCGACCATTTTGGTCTTGGCGTCGTCGAGATGTTCCTGGGCGCGCGACTGGTCAGATACGGAGTAAAGGCCCCAGATCGTGTTGGCGTCAGAGACGTCGTTCCAGATTTGAAGTTGGCCCAGGCCCGCGTTTGAGCGGTCCTCGGAATGGGCGTCGTAGACTTCTTTCCATTTGGCGGGGTCCGTGACGGTGTTTCGGATCAGCAGTTGCAGCATGGCCGTGTCGCTCCTCCGTTTTGGTGCGCCGTCCCGGCCGTGCGGCCGGAACGGGTCGTTTTTTGTCTGACCTTACAGGTCCATCAGAAGGCGACGTGGATCCTCAAGGGCTTCCTTGACCCGAACGAGGAACGTTACCGCGCCTTTGCCATCGACGATGCGGTGATCGTAGCTGAGGGCGAGGTACATCATCGGACGAATGACGATCTCACCATTCACAACCATCGGGCGCTGTTGAATTTTGTGCATGCCGAGGATGCCGGACTGCGGCGGGTTGAGAATGGGCGAGGACATCAGCGAGCCGTAGACGCCACCGTTGGAGATGGTGAAGGTGCCGCCCTGCATGTCGGCCATCGAAAGTTTTCCATCGCGGGCACGGGTGCCGAGCTCCGCGATTTTCTTCTCGATGGCTGCGAAGCTCATCTGGTCGGCATCGCGAATGACCGGAACCACAAGACCGGTGGGCGTACCTACGGCAACACCCATGTGGACGAAGTTTTTGTAGACCACATCGGTGCCGTCGATCTCGGCATTGACGTCCGGAACTTCCTTGAGCGCGTGGCAGCAGGCCTTGGTGAAGAAGGACATGAAACCCAGTTTCACGCCGTGTTTCTTCTCAAAAAGGTCCTTGTATTCCTTGCGGATTTCCATGGTCGCCGTCATGTCCACCTCGTTGTAGGTGGTCAGCATGGCGGCCGTGTTCTGGGCTTCCTTCAGGCGGCGCGCGATGGTCTGGCGCAGGCGGGTCATTTTGACCCGTTCCTCGCGGTTGGCGTCCTCGGCGGCAACCGGGCCACGGGGGATTGGCGCGGAGGAGGATGCGGAGGACTCGGACGATTTCTTCGCCGCAAGCGCGTCCTCTTTCATGACACGACCGTCGCGACCCGAACCGGTGACCTCGTCGGCGGAAATGCCTTTTTCGGCCAGAATACGGTTGGCCGACGGCGCGTTTTCCACGTCTTTTTTACCGCTGGACGGTTCCGGAGAGGCAGGTTTCTCGTCCGATGCCGGGGCGCTGGCGGTTGGTTTGCCGCCTTTTGCTCCGGATGCGATGACACCAAGCACACCACCGGCCTCAACCGTGGTTCCGGCCTCAGCCGAGATGGAAGACAGAACGCCGGATGCCGGGGCGGGAACCTCGACGGACACCTTGTCGGTTTCGAGTTCGCAGAGGATCTCATCCTGGGAGACCTCATCGCCGACGTTTTTCATCCAGCTGCCAACGGTGGCTTCGCTAACGCTCTCTCCCAGGGACGGCACGGGGATGTCGACCGGATTTCCGTCCGCATCTCCGCCGTCATCGGAAGCTTCCGGCTCTTCTTTCACTTCCTGCGGGCCGGCGGCGTCGCTGGAAGATGTTGCGGATTTGCCTTCGGCGTTTTCGTCGATATTGGCAAGCAGGGCGTCGACGCCGACGGTCTCACCTTCCTTGGCGACGATTTCAGAGAGTACCCCGGCGGAGGTTGCGGGAACCTCGACCGTGACCTTGTCGGTTTCCAGTTCGCAGACCATCTCGTCTATGGCTACGGTGTCACCGACTTTCTTGAACCATGTGGCGATGGTTGCTTCGGTGACGCTTTCACCCAGAGTGGGTACGCGGATTTCTGCCATCTTTACTGGTCCTCTTTCACGGTAAGGGCCTCATCGATGAGGGCTTCCTGCTGCGCTTTGTGCTGGCTGGCAAGTCCGGTTGCCGGGGAGGCGGCGGCCGGACGGCCTACGAAGACGGGGCGGGTGTGTCGCGCGCCAATGCGCTCCAGTACCCATTCGATATTGGGTTCAACAAACGTCCAGTAGCCCTGGTTTTTCGGCTCTTCCTGACACCAAACGACGTCGGCTCCGGTAAAACGGCCAAGTTCCTTCGTCAGGGACAGGGCCGGGAATGGATAGAACTGTTCCAGACGCATCAGATAGATGTCGTCGATGCCGCGTGAGTCGCGTTCCGCCAGAAGGTCGTAGTAGACCTTGCCGGAACACATGACGACGCGCTTGATCCGGTCGTCGGAAACGAGCTTTGTTTCCGACAGGCCGGTATCCTCCCCGGTTTCGGCATCGTCCCATAGAACGCGGTGGAAACTGGAGCCGGGACCGAAATCCTCAAGCCGCGAAACGGCCTGTTTGTGGCGCAGAAGGGACTTTGGCGTCATCAGAACAAGCGGTTTACGGAAACTGCGGTGCATTTGCCGGCGCAGGATGTGGAAGTAGTTCGCCGGGGTCGTGCAGTTGGCCACGATCCAGTTGTCGCCGGCACAGAGTTGGAGGAACCGTTCCGGACGGGCCGACGAATGTTCCGGTCCCTGACCCTCGTAACCATGGGGCAGGAGCATGACGAGACCCGACATGCGCAGCCATTTGCTCTCACCGGAGGAAATGAACTGGTCGATCATGATCTGCGCGCCGTTGACGAAATCGCCGAACTGGGCTTCCCAGAGGGTCAGTGCGTTGGGCTCCGCCAGTGTGTAGCCATACTCGTAGCCAAGCACGGCATATTCCGAGAGCATGGAATCCACGACCTCATACTGTGCCTGGCCGGACTTGATATGGTTGAGCGGGTAGTAGCGTTCCTCGGTTTCCTGGTCGATGATGCCGGAGTGACGGTGGCTGAAAGTACCGCGCGTACAGTCCTGTCCGGAGAGGCGGACCGGGTAGCCTTCAGTCAAAAGTGTTCCGAATGCCAGTGCCTCGGCCGTTGCCCAGTCAATGCCGGTGCCGGAAGAAATCATCTTCTCTTTGGCGTCGAGCATGCGCTGAACGGTACGGTGGGGGGTCAGCGAGTCGGGCAGGCGGGTCAGGGCCTGGCCTACCTCTTTCAGTGTCTCCATCGAGGACGCGGTTTTGCCACGCTGGTAGTCACCGTCCTTGGCGGCCATACCGGACCAGCGCCCGTCGAGCCAGTCGGCCTTGTTGGGACGATAGCTTTTCCCGGCCTCGAACTCCTCGTTGAGAAAGGCCTGGAAGGCGGTTTTCATATCCTCAATTTCGCCTTCGGGGATCAGCCCGTCCGCGATCAGCCGTTCGGTGTAGAGCTGAAGTGTCGTTTTGTGCGCCTTAATCGACTTGTACATCTGCGGCTGGGTGAACATGGGCTCGTCGCCCTCGTTGTGCCCAAACCGGCGGTAGCAGAACATGTCGATGACAACGTCCTTGTGGAACTTCTGCCGGAATTCGATTGCCACACGGGCTGCGTGCACAACCGCTTCCGGGTCATCGCCGTTGACGTGGAAAATCGGGGCCTCAACCATCAGCGCGATGTCGGTTGGGTAGGGGGAGGACCGCGAGTTGTGCGGGCTGGTCGTGAAACCGATCTGGTTGTTGACGACCAGGTGGATGGTCCCACCGGTTTTGTGCCCCTTCAGGCCGGAGAGGCCGAAGCATTCCGCGACCACGCCCTGTCCGGCAAATGCGGCGTCACCATGCAGAAGGATGGGAAGCACCTTGGTGCGGTCGGAATCGTTTTTCTGCTCCTGTTTGGCACGGACCTTGCCGAGAACGACAGGGTTCACCGCCTCCAGGTGGCTTGGGTTGGCAGTTAGGGACAGGTGGACATTGTTTCCGTCGAATTCACGGTCGGACGATGCGCCGAGGTGATATTTCACGTCGCCGGAGCCCTCAACCTCATCGGGTTTGAAGCTGCCGCCCTGGAATTCGTTGAAGATGGCCTTGTAGGGTTTGGCCATCACGTTGGCGAGCACGCTCAGGCGGCCGCGGTGCGGCATGCCGATGACAATTTCCTCAACACCGAGGGCGCCACCACGTTTGATGATCTGCTCCATGGCGGGGATGAGGCTTTCACCACCGTCCAGACCGAAACGTTTGGTGCCGGTGTATTTGACCTGAAGGAATTTCTCGAAGCCTTCGGCCTCGACCAGTTTATTCAGGATCGCGCGGCGTCCACGCTGGGTGAAGGCGATTTCCTTGCCAAGACCCTCAATGCGTTCCTTAAGCCAGGAGGATTCCTCCGGGCTGGAGATGTGCATGTACTGCAGCGCAAAGGTGCCGCAATAGGTGCGTTTTACGAGGGCCAGGATCTGACGCATGCTGGCCGTCTGAAGCCCGAGCACGTTGTCGAGGAAAATCTGACGGTCCATGTCGGCTGGAGTGAAGCCGTAGGATGCAGGGTCGAGTTCGGGATGATCCACATCCTCGGTCAGGCCAAGCGGATCAAGGTCGGCGGCCAGGTGACCGCGAATTCGGTAGGCACGGATAACCATGAGGGCGCGCACGGAATCGAGAACGGCCTGACGGACCTGGTGGTCGGTCAGTTCAACGCCTTTTTCAGTCGCCTTGTCCCTGACTTTTTTGGCCACGGCCTTTTCCGGCTCGGGACCCCATTGGCCGTCAAGGGCGGCCGTCAGTTCATCGTTGGGAGCAGGGGGCCAGTCGTTTCTCGCCCAACTCGGACCCTGGGCTGCGGTGGTCACGTCCACCGGCGCGTCATCGAGCCCCGCAAAATAGGATTTCCAGCTTTCATCCACGCTTTCGGGATCCTGGGAATAACGGGCGTGCAACTGCTCGATGAAATCGGCGTTATGGCCCTGCAGGAACGAGGAAGAATGAAAGACCGTGTTTTGAGATTGCTCGGTCATGGCGTCTGACGGGGAATGCCCGCTCCCTTTGGTTGTGGTTCCTCTTTGCAACACCGGAACCTGGTGTGTGGGTCCCATGCAGATGATCAGACCGCATGGGATGTTTTCATGGAAGCGCCTCAGCCGATGGCTTTGAGAACGGCCTCACCTAAACCGGCCGGGCTGTCCGCGACGACGATGCCTGCGGATTTCATGGCTTCGATCTTGTCGTCAGCGCCGCCCTTGCCGCCCGCAACGATCGCACCGGCATGGCCCATGCGACGGCCCGGAGGTGCGGTACGTCCGGCGATGAAGCCGGCACAGGGTTTGGAACGGCCCTTTTTCGCTTCGTCCTTAAGGAACTGGGCTGCCTCTTCTTCCGCGGAACCGCCGATTTCACCGATCATGATGATGGATTCGGTTTCATCGTCGGCGAGGAACCACTCGAGCACGTCGATATGCTCGGTGCCCTTGATCGGGTCTCCGCCGATCCCGACGCAGCTTGACTGGCCGAGGCCTGCAGCCGTTGTCTGGCCAACTGCTTCGTAAGTCAGGGTGCCGGAGCGGGATACGACGCCAACAGAGCCACGTTTGTGGATGTGGCCGGGCATGATGCCGATTTTACAGGCGTCAGGCGTAATGACGCCTGGGCAGTTGGGTCCGATCAGAATCGAGGAGGATCCCTGAAGGGCGCGCTTCACCCGCATCATGTCGAGTACCGGGATGCCTTCAGTAATGCAGACGATCAGCGGAATTTCGGCATCAATCGCTTCGAGGATTGCGTCGGCAGCGAAGGGCGGGGGCACGTAGATGGCGGATGCATTCGCGCCGGTGGTCTCGCGGGCTTCGGCAACAGTGTTAAAAATTGGCAGGCCGATGTGCTCGGAGCCACCCTTGCCGGGTGTTACGCCGCCGACCATCTGGGTGCCATAGGCGATCGCCTGTTCTGAATGGAACGTGCCCTGTGAGCCGGTGAGGCCCTGGCAGATTACCTTGGTGTTTTCGTCTACGAGAATGGCCATATTATTCGCCTTTCACGGCAGCTACGATCTTCTGGGCGGCGTCGCCGAGGTCATCGGCGGCAATCACGGAAAGACCGGATTCGTTGATGATTTTCTTGCCGAGTTCCACGTTCGTGCCCTCAAGCCGGACCACGAGTGGCACCTCAAGCCCCATCTCTTTCACGGCAGCGATAACGCCTTCCGCGATGACGTCGCAGCGCATGATGCCGCCGAAAATGTTTACAAGGATGCCTTTAACGTTGGGATCCGAGGTGATGATCTTGAAGGCCTCGGTCACCTTTTCCTTGGTTGCGCCGCCGCCCACATCGAGGAAGTTGGCCGGTTCGGAACCGTAGAGTTTGATGATGTCCATTGTGGCCATTGCGAGGCCGGCGCCGTTGACCATGCAGCCGATTTCGCCGTCGAGCGCGATGTAGTTCAGGTCATGCTTGGAGGCCGCAAGTTCCTTGGGGTCTTCTTCGGTCTCGTCCCGGAGCGCGGCAATTTCCGGCTGGCGGTACATGGCGTTGCCGTCAAAACCCATTTTTGCGTCGAGGCATTTCAGGTTTCCGGATTTGGTCACGATCAGCGGGTTGATCTCCAGCATCTCGCAGTCACGTTCGGTGAAGAGTTTGTAGAGCCGGAAGATCAGGTCAACACACTGTTTGATCTGCTTGCCCTGCAGGCCGAGAGCGAATGCCACACGGCGACCGTGAAATCCGGAGATTCCCGATGCCGGGTCAACTGTGAAGGTCAGGACCTTTTCGGGAGTGCTTGCGGCGACTTCCTCGATATCCATTCCGCCCTCGGTGGAGCAGACGAATGCGACGCGGCTGGTGTTGCGGTCGATCAGCAGGGCGAGGTAGAGTTCACGCTCAATTTCGGCGCCATCTTCGAGGTAGATGCGGTTTACGGTCTTGCCTGCTTCTCCGGACTGGTGTGTGACCAGAGTGCGACCGAGCATTTTCTGGGCTTCCTCGGCGGCTTCCGAGGCGGATTTTGCAATGCGGACACCGCCCTTTTCACCGGCTTCCGCTTCCTTAAATTTACCTTTACCGCGTCCACCGGCGTGAATCTGGGCTTTAACGACCCAGATCGGACCGTCCAGTTCGCCTGCTGCGGATTTGGCTTCTTCCGAGCGCAGTACGACCCGTCCATCGGAAACAGGCGCGCCGTATTCCTTCAGGAGCTTTTTCGCCTGGTATTCATGAATGTTCATTTCCGCCGTCCCTCCGGGGTTCTAGTTCACCATGCGCTTTGACATTGCTCAATCGTTATGAGCATGCTTTCCGGGTTGCAAACGAAATTCCCGGGATTTCCAGCATTCGTGGGAATATTTCTGATTTTGTGATCACACTATTTTTTTTGTGATCACAAAACCTGAGTGCCTGCAATTTTGCGCAAATTTGTCCAGAAAAACGGGGAGAATCAGGAGAGCCGGGATTCGCAATTTCAAATGTATTTTGATGTCAACGGTCCCGAGCGATTTGTTTGCTGTTCGGTTAATAGCGGCGCTGTCCGAGGGTCGATTGAGTTTCCCGGGGTATTCGGCACAAAAAAAGCCCGGGGATTTTCCCGGGCTTTGGTGTTCGATGATCTGGTAAACGGAGCCTAGAGGTTCTCGTCGATACCCTTACAGGCTGCGATCAGTCCCTGGACGGATTCAACGGATTTGTTGAAGGCTGCCTTGGACTCTTTGTTCAGCTTGATTTCGATCACACGCTCAATGCCGCCGGCGCCGATGACGGTCGGGACGCCCACATAGATGTCGTTCAGGCCATATTCGCCGCCAAGATGGGCTGCACAGGGAAGAACGCGCTTCTGATCCTTGAGGTAGGCTTCAGCCATCTCGATGGCGCTGGCTGCTGGCGCGTAAAAAGCCGATCCGGTTTTCAGGAGCGAAACAATCTCGGCACCGCCGTCACGGGTACGCTGGATGATGGCGTCGAGTTTTTCCTGGGTGGTCCAGCCCATTTCCACGAGGTCGGGCAGGGGAATGCCTGCGACGGTGGAATAGTTGGGCAGCGGAACCATGGTGTCGCCGTGACCGCCGAGAACGAATGCGGTGACGTCCTTGACCGATACGTTGAATTCCTCGGCCAGGAAGTGCCGGAAGCGGGCGCTGTCCAGAATGCCCGCCATTCCGCAAACCTTGTTGGCGGGAAGGCCGGAGAACTCGCGCAGTGCCCAAACCATCGCGTCAAGCGGGTTGGTGATGCAGATGACAAACGCGTTGGGTGCGTGGGCGGCGATACCCTCACCAACGGATTTCATGACTTTGAGGTTGATGCCAAGTAGGTCATCGCGCGACATGCCCGGCTTGCGTGGGACACCGGCCGTTACGATGCAGACATCCGCATCAGCAATGTCCTCGTAGGAATTGGTGCCTTTGAGGTTGGCGTCGAACCCGTCAACCGGGGAGCTTTCGGCGATGTCGAGAGCCTTGCCCTGTGGCGTTCCTTCAGCGATGTCGAAAAGGATTACGTCACCAAGTTCTTTGAGGGCTGCCAGATGGGCGAGAGTGCCCCCGATCTGTCCAGCACCGATCAATGCGATCTTTGGTCTTGCCATTTGGCCTGGTCTCCCGTTGTGGTGTAATCGCCGGTTGGCTAGCCCTTTGGGCGGTCTTAATCAAGGTGCAAAGCAGCAAAACCCCGGAGTGACGATGGTAGTGGACACCATATTTTTGGCAGCGGCCATCCCTGCCGTTCTGTTTGCGGGAATTTCGAAAGGGGGGTTCGGGTCGGGTGCGGCCTTTGCCGCAACGCCTCTTCTGGCCTTGATTCTTGAGCCCGCTCAGGCCGTGGGACTGATGCTGCCGCTCCTTATGATGATGGATGTGGCGAGCCTGAAATCATACTGGGGAAAGTGGAGCAAAGAACACGCACTTCGTCTCGCTCTGGGGGCAATTCCTGGTGTCGTGTTGGGCGCATTAGTGTTCAAAAACATCAGTGCGGATGGTCTGCGCCTCATGGTGGGACTCGTCGCGGTTGGGTTCGTTGCCTACCAGTTGGCGCGGTCACGCGGTCATCTGAATACGGGCAAGACATTTGTCGCGCCGTTCTGGGGGTATTTCTGGGGGGCGGTCTCGGGGCTGACCAGTTTCATCAGCCATGCCGGTGGGCCGCCGTCGACCACGTATCTGATGGGATCGAAACTGGGAAAAACCGCCTATCAGGCTACCACTGTAATCGTGTTCTGGTGGATTAACCTGATCAAGTTCCCCTTTTACCTCGGGCTGGGGATGCTCGACAGGGGGGCACTGTCCACATATCCGTGGCTGGTGCCGACCGCTCTTGTGGGGGTCTTTATTGGGGTTCGGGCGCATAACATGATACCCGAGACCATCTTTTTCCGGATCACCTATGTTTTGCTGACCATCACAGGCGCAAAACTGATCCTGGATGCCCTGACCTGAGCCAGGGCGAAAGGTCTTAGGCCGGGTTGCCGGTCGGGGTCAGAGGGTTAGCCTTGGCTTCCCACATCTGGCCGGATGCCACGAGGCAGGCCATGCCGTTGGGGCGCGAAATCAGGATGGTCCAGCTGCCGGACTTGTCGGAGGCATAAACCTCAAGCACGGCGTTGTTTTGGTGGAGGCCGAGGCTCTGAAGGGTTTCGCCGTATTTGTCGGCAAGACGCTTAATAACCATTTCGCGGTCGGCGCAGGCGTTGGTGGCCTGGGCGTTAACGGCGGTGACGGGAGCTGCGACGGCGAGGCCTGCCGCGAGGCCGAGTGCTGCGATTGGGGAGGCGATTTTCATCTTCAGTTCCTTATCCTTGGCGGGCCGGAAACCGGGGCACCGGACACCGCGGCTTCTGCTGCGGATCTTCTTGCCGGAACGGTCAGGCTTACCTGTGTGCCTGCTTGTTACCGGGTGCGTCCTCCCCCTGGAGCAACCATCCCGACTGACCTCAAAAATGGGTGCGATTCGCGAATAATTGGTTAATGACGCGGGCGGTCACGTTAATCGGACCGCAACGGACCTAATTTCAGGCTTGAATTTTTTGGGCCGCCCCTTATGCATTATGCTGCATTGCAACGAGGAAAGGCACCCCGTGGAACAAGGCGTATCTCCATACCGCTCCGTTCTTTATTTGCCTGGTTCCCGTGAGCGCGTGCTGGAAAAAGCGAAGACACTTCCGGCCGATGCTCTGATCCTTGATCTTGAGGACGCGGTAACGCCTTCGGAAAAGCCCGCGGCACGCGAACTGGTCGCGAGGGCCGTTAAGGCCGGTGGTTTCGGCCCGCGGAAGGTGCTCACCCGAATTAATGGTTTGGATACGGAGTGGGGTGGCGAGGACCTTGTCGCGATGTGTGCGGCCGGTCCCGACGCCATTCTGATCCCGAAAGTTGAAACGGCGGCGATGATTGTCGAGGTCGCCGGGATCATGGCCGCAAGCGGAGCGCCGGAAAACACGCGGATTTGGGCGATGATGGAAACGCCCCGAGGGGTGTTAAACGCTCTGGAAATTGCCGGCGCCGATCCCCTGCTTGAAGGCTTCGTCATGGGGACGAATGATCTTGCAAAGGAACTTGGTGCCGCGCAGACACCGGACAGGCAGCCTCTGATGACAGGGCTTGGACTGTGTCTGTTGGCAGCCAGAGCCGAAGGGCTGGTTTGTGTCGATGGTGTTTACAACGCCTTCAAGGATGATGAAGGGCTGGAGGTCGTTTGCATTCAGGGTCTGGAAATGGGTTTTGACGGCAAGACGCTGATCCATCCGGCACAGATTGAGATTACAAACAGGGTGTTTGCGCCGAGCGAAGAGGATCTTGCGCTTGCACGGGAGCAGATTCAGGCCCATGAGGAAGCCGAAGCACGCGGGGAGGGCGTTGCCGTCGTCAATGGCCGTATCGTTGAAAACCTCCATGTGGAAACCGCGAGAAAACTGTTGGGTCAAGCCGATGCTATTGCCAGACTCTCCGAGAGCAGTGATGCCGTCTGATCCAGCCCGACGAGAGGGGAGACGACGGAATGGCGTTGCTTGTACTGGGTGTGCTGCTCTGGGTGGCTGCGCACTGGCTTAAACGGCTGGCGCCCGAGTTTCGTGCCGGTCTGGAGACAAGGTTCGGTGCCGGCTCCAAAGGTGTGGTTGCCGCGGTTATCGGTGTCTCACTCGTTTTGATGATCGTCGGTTATAGGTCTTCGGACTTCATCCATGTCTATGCGACACCGTTTTGGACTGTCCATCTTAATAACCTGATGATGTTGTTTGCTGTCGCTCTTATGGGGGCTGGCAAGTCGAAGGGCCGGGCGCGGGCTCTGATGCGCCATCCGATGCTGGTCGGTGTGATAGTCTGGGCGGTCGCACATCTGATGGTCAACGGTGACCTGGCCTCGGTCATTTTGTTTGGCGGGCTTGGTGCCTGGGGTGTGGCAAGTATTGTCATGATCAACCGTGCCGAACCGGAGTGGACGCGGCCGGAACCTGGACCACTGAAAGGCGACATTCGTCTCGCGGCGATTACGGTTGTGCTGTTTATTGTTATTACCGGCGTTCACGCGCTGGTCGGTCCGTCACCATTTCCGGGATAAATTGAGATGCTTGCTTACCGACTGCTCACTGAGGAAGACACATCGGCTTTTTGCCACAAGGTGACGAAAGCCCTGTCACTGGGCTGGTCGCTTCACGGCGGACCGGCCTATGCATTTGATACGGCGGCCGGGGTCATGCGCTGCGGGCAGGCGGTCGTCAAGGAGGTGGATGGCGAGTATGATCCGTCCATGAAACTCGGGGAGTTGTAGGTGACGAAATCCAAGACCTTTGCCGGGTATTTTTTTGAGGACTATTACGTCGGTCAGGTGATCGCGCATGCGGTGCCACGAACTGTCACGGAAGGTGATCGGGCGGTCTACCAGTCTCTTTATCCCAGTCGGTTTGCGGTGGCGTCCTCGGACGAATTCGCGCGGGCCTGTGGTTTTGAAAAAAGTCCGGTTGATGACCTGATTGCGTTCCACGTAGTGTTTGGAAAAACCGTTCCCGATATAAGCCTGAATGCGGTGGCAAATCTGGGCTATGCGGATGGACGGTTTTTGCGCCGGGTCTATCCGGGCGACACACTGACCTCATCCAGTGAGGTGATTGGGCTCAAGCAAAACTCCAACGGCAAATCCGGTGTTGTTTATGTAAGGACGACGGGCCGAAACCAGCATGGCGAAGAGGTCCTGACCTACTGTCGCTGGGTGATGGTCCGCAAGCGGGACGTCGATGCGCCAGCAACTGACACGGTTGTTCCTGATCTGCCCGATGTCGTTTCCGCGGACAAACTTGTGGTTCCGGACGGGTTGAGCTTTGCCGGGTATGACCATGCCCTGGCGGGAGAAAAACATGGTTGGGGCGATTATGCTCCGGGCGAAAGGATCGATCATGTAGACGCGGTGACCGTCGAGGACGCCGAGCATATGATGGCAACCCGGCTTTGGCAGAACACGGCCAAGGTACATTTTGATACAACGGTGCGGGATGACGGATCGCGGCTCGTGTACGGCGGGCATGTGATCTCGATAGCGCGGGCTTTGTCGTTTAACGGGCTTGCCAACGCGCAGTTTATTGCTGCGATCAATTCCGGCGCCCACGCAAATCCATGCGTTGCCGGCACCACCATAGGGGCGTGGTCGGAAGTGCTGGAACGGTCGGAAACCGCGGTGCCTGATGTTGGGGCGCTGCGTTTAAGAACAGTTGCAACCAGCCGGAAAGACGTCGGTTTTGAGCTGCGTGGAGACAACGGTAGATACCTTCCGCATGTGTTGCTTGATCTCGACTACTGGGTGTTCATGCCGGTATGACGTGCGGGGATGAACAGACCGTGGGATTTGCGGTTCAAGCTTGCAATTCGGCGGGATTTGGTGAATGACCTTCACAGGTTACCGGTTCGGCGGTGAAAATTCCGGGAAACATTCACGCTCTTTAAACGCGTGTTGCCGCACTGTTTTGACCGGTCTGTACCGGCACGACGCGAAAATAGGGAACTGAGCATGGCTGATGTCAATCGCGGGAACCGACCGCTTTCACCGCATCTCACGATATACCGTCCACAACTTACTTCCATGTCGTCGATCATGGTGCGTATCACGGGGATCGCACTTTTTTGTCTGTCGATTTTAATCGTTTTCTGGCTCCTTTCCGTATCATCGTCGGAAGGAGCTTTCGGTTTCATGGACGGCTTGATGCGCAGCTGGTTTGGCGACCTGATTTTGTTCGGTGCGACATGGGCGCTGATTTACCACATGTTCGGTCGACTGCGGCATGTGATTTGGGATTTCGGATACTGCCTCGACGTGGAAAAATCCGAAAAAATGGCCAAGATCATGTTCGGTGGCGCAACGGTCCTGGCGATCCTTGTCGCTTTGGTGGTGTAGGAAGATGGCAATGAATTTTCTGACTGATCGCAAGCGTGCGCAGGGGATGGGGTCCGGGCGTGACGGAACAAAACATCACTGGCAGATGATGGCGAGTTCGGTGGCGCTGGTGGTTATGGTGCCGCTCTTCATCTTCACGTTTGGCCTTGGCATGGGCGGAACACAGGAAGAGGTGATCTCCTATTTTAGCCGGCCGTTCCCGGCGATTGTCACCGGTCTTGGGCTGATCGTTGGTATCCGGCACTTCATGTTTGAGGTGCAGGAGGCCGTTGAGGACTACATTCATGGTCTGGCCGGGAAGCTCGTACTGATGGCCGTGACGGCCATTGCTTACACGCTGATTGCGATTGGCCTTTTCGCCCTCGCCAGAATTGCGCTTTAGGAAATGGAATAACACAGTGGCAGCATACGAATACGAGACGCATGACTATGACGTCGTGATCGTGGGGGCCGGTGGCGCAGGATTGCGTGCGACCCTCGGCATGGCCGAGCAGGGTCTTCGGACCGCCTGCGTGACCAAGGTTTTTCCAACGCGCAGCCATACCGTGGCCGCGCAGGGCGGTATCGCCGCATCGCTGAAAAACATGGGGCCCGACCACTGGCAGTGGCACATGTACGACACCGTCAAGGGTTCGGACTGGCTGGGTGACACGGATGCGATGGAATATCTCGCCCGCGAAGCGCCCAAGGCGGTTTATGAACTTGAGCACTATGGGGTGCCCTTCTCCCGGACCGAAGAAGGCAAAATCTACCAGCGTCCGTTTGGTGGCCATACCACTGAGTTTGGTGAGGGGCCGCCGGTACAGCGGACCTGTGCCGCTGCAGACCGTACGGGCCATGCCATTCTGCACACGCTCTATGGTCAGTCGCTGAAGCACAATGCCGAGTTTTACATCGAGTATTTTGCGCTTGATCTGATCATGTCGGAGGACGGCAGGTGCCAGGGTGTGCTCTGCTGGAAACTGGATGACGGCACGCTGCATCTGTTCAATGCGAAGATGGTTGTCCTCGCAACGGGTGGATATGGCCGCGCCTATTTCTCCGCAACCTCCGCGCATACATGTACCGGAGACGGTGGTGGCATGGTTGCCCGTCAGGGACTGGCGCTGCAGGACATGGAGTTCGTTCAGTTCCACCCGACCGGTATTTATGGCTCAGGCTGCCTGATTACCGAAGGTGCGCGCGGTGAGGGTGGTTATTTGACCAACTCCGAGGGCGAGCGCTTCATGGAGCGTTACGCGCCGACCTACAAGGATCTGGCCTCCCGCGACGTGGTATCGCGTTGCATGACGATCGAGATCCGCGAAGGCCGTGGGGTGGGTGCGGAGAAGGATCATATCTTCCTGCATCTGGATCACCTACCACCTGAGGCACTTGCGGAGCGTCTTCCGGGTATTTCCGAAAGTGCCAAGATTTTTGCCGGAGTGGATCTGACAAAGGAACCGATCCCTGTACTGCCGACCGTTCACTACAATATGGGCGGCATCCCTACGAATTACTGGGGCGAGGTTCTTGCACCCACGGTGGACGATCCTGATCGGATTTTCCCCGGCCTGATGGCCGTCGGGGAGGCCGGCTGCGCGAGTGTACACGGAGCGAACCGTCTTGGTTCAAACAGTCTGATTGACCTTGTGGTATTTGGCCGTGCCGCTGCCATCCGCGCCGCGAAAGTCGTGGATCCGGCAGCGCCGAACCCGGAAGTCAACAAGGCATCGGTTGAAAAGGCATTGGATCGTTTTGACGGGTTGCGTCATGCGGATGGGGCGGTTCCGACCGCTGAACTGCGTTTGGAAATGCAGAAGACCATGCAGGCCAACGCGGCCGTGTTCCGTACCTCCGAGGTTCTCAAGGAAGGTTGCGAACTGATGGATGGTGTCGCGGCCAAGATGTCGGATCTGAAAGTCACGGACAGGTCGATGATCTGGAACTCCGATTTGATGGAGACGCTGGAACTGACCAACCTGATGCCAAATGCTCTGGCAACGATTGTTGGCGCCGAGGCTCGTCACGAGAGTCGCGGTGCACATGCCCACGAGGACTTCCCGGATCGGGACGACAACGAATGGCGGAAACACACTCTGGCGGAGGTCGGTGACGACAACGAGGTGACGCTGTCGTACCGTCCGGTTCATCTTGACCCGCTGACCGCGCATGATGAAGGCGGGATTGATCTCGCGAAGATTGCTCCGAAGGCTCGCGTTTACTGAGCCGCTTATGATGTTGCCCGGTCCCGGTTGACGGGGCCGGTGGAGGTTTGGACCCGATAGTCCGGGTCAAGATTGACGGACCGGTTCCACTGCCCGCGGTGAGCAGCCGGACACAGGAGGACTGAAATGGTCGAGCTTACCCTGCCCAAAAATTCCCGGATGGTTTCGGGTAAAACCTGGCCCAAGCCGGAGGGCGCGACCAATGTGAGAACGGTAAAAATCTACCGCTACGATGCGGTGGAGGGCAGCGCGCCGCGCCTCGACACATATTTTGTGGACTTGGACACCTGTGGCCCCATGGTCCTGGACGTTCTCATCAAGATAAAAAATGAGATCGATCCGACGCTTACGTTCCGGCGTTCCTGCCGGGAGGGTATTTGCGGCTCCTGTGCCATGAATATCGATGGCATCAATACTTTGGCCTGCATATACGGCATCGACGAGATTGAGGGTGACATCAAAATTTACCCGCTGCCGCATATGCCGGTTGTGAAGGATCTGATCCCGGATCTGACACATTTCTATGCCCAGCACGCCTCAATCATGCCCTGGCTGGAAACGGCGACGAATACACCTGAGAAGGAATGGCGGCAATCGATTGAGGATCGTAAGAAACTCGATGGCCTCTATGAATGCGTCATGTGTGCGTCCTGCTCCACCGCCTGTCCGAGCTACTGGTGGAATGGTGACCGGTATCTCGGCCCGGCGGCGTTGTTGCATGCCTATCGCTGGATCATTGACAGCCGTGACGAGGCCACGGGCAAGCGCCTGGATGACCTTGAGGATCCGTTTAAGCTGTATCGTTGCCACACCATCATGAACTGCACGAAGACCTGCCCGAAGGGATTGAACCCGGCTGAGGCTATTGCGCAGGTTAAGAAGATGATGGTTGAGCGTCGGGTCTAATAGACCTTAAAAATTGGTTGCTGGTCCTGAGACTTATTGGGACCAGCGTACTGTACTCTCCCAATAATTGCGGCTGAATTGATCGAATCGACCATTTCGATTATGCTTTGCAATTGTTCGGGAGAATTTCATGATAAAAGTTCAGTATTTGCGGGGCTCGGATTTTCTGGCAGCTGCCCGTAGACTTGACGTTGATTCCAGTGTCGTTCGTGCCGTCGCCGAGGTTGAGGCGAGGGGCAGCGGATACATCAAGGGCACAAACCTTCCCTGTATTCTCTTTGAGGGACATCACTTTAGCAAATATACGGATCGGCGTTTCGACAGCGAGGCACCGCATCTTTCCTACCGTCGGTGGACCAAGGTTCACTACAAGGGCGGTCGCGGGGAGTATGACCGACTGGTCGAGGCCATCAACATCAACGATGACAATCCCGACCCTGCCCTTCTTTCCACTTCCTGGGGCATGTTTCAGATCATGGGGTTCAATCATGAACTCGCGGGCTTCCTGGATGTCCGGGATTTCGTGAATGCAATGGCCGACAATGAAGCCGAACATTTGATGGCTTTTGTGAATTTCATCATTGGGACGGGTCTTGCCGATGAGTTGCGCAGCAGGGATTGGGCGCGTTTCGCGCGCGGTTACAACGGTCCCGCTTATGCAAAGAACAAATACGACGTCAAAATGGCGGCTGCGTTTGCCAGGAAGCTGAAGGAACAGGAGGAGCAGCTGGCCGGCGGAGAGATTTCTCCGGAACGCGGTGATGCTGTGCTGCTTCAGGCTACCCTGAATGCCGTACTCGGAGACGATTTGACCGAAAATCTGGTGGTTGATGGCTGGGTCGGTCCAAAGACGTTCAGTGCCATCCGCAAGTTTCAGAAGTTGAACGGTATGGAGCCGACGGGACTGATTAACAGGGATCTGTGCGAGGCTCTGGGAATATCTATGGGCGCGGTTGAGTTGGAGGAGGCATAAAATGGCTGTCAGTTTTCTGATCCCGACTGCGATCTCGCTTGCGGATGCTTTCTTTCCAATGCTGGCAACAAAACTGGGCGGCGAACGGGCCGGCGAGGTTGCCGATCAGGTTGTCGATGTTGCTACGCGTGTTGCAGGATTGCCGAAAGACGCGAGTGCAAAAGAGATTATCGCTTCTCTCGGTGATGATCCGGAAGCAATGGAGCAGGTCCGTTTTGAGTTCGCAATGCTCGATCAGCAGGAACATGCCCGGATCTTGGAAGACCGTGCCAGCGCCAGGAATTATCAGATGGCTGTCGGGGCCGAAGGGCGCCGCCGGGGGAACATCATGCTGATTTGTGTGGCAGCCGGTTTGGCTGCCTGTATCATTGCTGCAATTCGCATTGCACGGGTTGGCAATGAGGGCGAATACACGACGGCCATGATCGCTCTGATCACAACTGTCGCGGGCGCGCTCCTCAAAATGCTGAGCGATGCCTTCGCATTTGAGTTTGGGAGTTCCCGTGGATCAAAAGAGAAGGACGATCAGCTGTCCGCCTTCCGGGATGCGCTTGTGGATGTTGGGCGTGAGAACCGGAAAACCGCAGCGGGTCTGCTCGAAAACAAGCAGGCTCAGGCTATGGCGGCGCAGCCACTTATGATGCAGCCGGTTGTTACGCAGAATACTGAAGGGGTCACAAGCGGGGTTTCACAAACCCCCGGAGTATCAGCAACAAAGCCGGAGCGTCGGGATTTTGTTGCCGAACTGGTCGCGGGACGGGTCTGACGGCCCGTCGCGTTACGCGGCGCTTTCCGAACGCCGTCGGGGATCGACATGTTTAATGATGTCGAACATGATGTCGTTTAGATCGAAATCTTTTGGCGTGTAGACCGCCGCGATACCACTCTCCCGAAGTTTTTTGGCGTCTTCCTCCGGGATGATGCCACCCACAATGAGGGGGACGTCCTCCAGGCCCGTTTCTTTCATTCGCTCCTGAATTTCCGTTACAAGAGAGAGATGTGATCCCGACAGGATGGACAGCCCGATGACGTGGACCGAGTTTTCCAGCGCCGCGTCCACGATCTGCCCAGGAGTGAGGCGAATACCGTCATAGTGAACTTCCATTCCCGCATCACGCGCGCGGACCGCGATCTGTTCGGCGCCGTTTGAATGTCCATCAAGGCCAGGTTTGCCGACAAGAAAGCGCAGCCGGGCGCCGAGGGCGTTGCTGACCGCATCGACCGCTTCGCGCACCTCACCGAGGTTGGCAGCCTGGGCGTTGGACGAACGGCCAACACCGGTTGGGGCCCGGTACTCACCAAAGACGCCGCGCATCGCCTCACCCCATTCTCCGGTGGTTGCACCTGCTTTGGCTGCTGCTATTGAGGCGGGCATGATGTTCTTCTTCAGTTTGGCAGCATTACGCAGTTCTGCCAGCGCCACATCGACGGCCGCCTGATCCCGCGTTTCGCGCCATTCCTGAAGGCTTGCGATCTGTTCCGCCTCAAGCGCGGGGTCGACCACCACAATTGCCCGGTCCCCGGACATAAGCGGGGAGGTTTGGCCCTCCTGGAAGCGGTTCACGCCCACCACTGTCGTTTCGCCGGTTTCCATTTTGGCTAAACGAATGCTGTTGGACGACACGAGGGCAGACTTCATGTGTTCGATTGCCGCGACGGCACCGCCCATGGCATCGATGTTCTTAAGCTCCTCGCGCGCGGCGTCGCAGAGGGATTTGACCTTGTCGTCCACGGCAGGGTTGCCGTCGAAAAGATCTTCATATTCAAGAAGGTCAGTCTCGTACGCCATGATCTGCTGCATCCTTAGCGACCACTGCTGATCCCAAGGCCGGGGCAGGCCGATGGCCTCGTTCCAGGCGGGTAGCTGCACGGCACGGGCGCGGGCTTTTTTGGAGAGAACCACAGCCAGCATTTCGATCAGGATGCGATAGACGTTGTTTTCCGGCTGCTGTTCGGTGAGACCAAGGGAGTTGACCTGAACACCGTAACGGAACCGGCGGAGTTTCGGGTCCTCAATCCCATAGCGTTCGCGGCAGATTTCGTCCCAGAGCTCCACAAAGGCGCGCATCTTGCACATTTCGGTTACGAAGCGGATCCCGGCATTCACGAAGAATGAGATGCGGGAAACCATCTTTGGGAAGTCTTCGGGCGCAACCTGGGTGCGTACCTGGTCCAGAACGGCCGTGGCCGTCGCGAGGGCGAACGCCAGTTCCTGTTCCGGTGTCGCTCCGGCTTCCTGAAGGTGATAGGAGCAGACGTTCATCGGGTTCCATTTCGGCATGTTGCCGAGACAGTACTCGGCAATATTGCCGATCAGCCGCAGGGACGGCTCCGGTGGGAAGACATACGTGCCGCGCGAAAGATACTCCTTAATAATATCGTTCTGAACGGTACCCTGGAGTTTGGTCGTATCCGCACCCTGTTCCTCAGCCACCGCTACATACAGCGCGAGGAGCCATGCGGCCGTGGCGTTGATCGTCATCGAGGTGTTCATCTCCTCGAGCGGGATCCGGTCGAACAGGGCACGCATGTCGCCAATATGGCAAATGGGAACCCCAACTTTGCCGACCTCTCCGCGTGCGAGGATATGGTCGCTGTCGTATCCCGTTTGTGTTGGGAGGTCGAAGGCCACGGAAAGGCCGGTCTGACCCTTGGCGAGATTTGAGCGGTAAAGTTCGTTAGATTTGGCTGCCGTGGAATGACCTGCGTATGTTCTGAACAGCCAGGGTTTGTCTCTTTCGGGTGCGCTCATGGGTTTTCCGTCACTTCGAATCACATTTCTCGCTATCCTATGAGTATAGTCTTTTGCGCTGCGGCGCAAATAGACGAAACAAAATTTCGTTTACCAATTCAATTTTTTTGTAAGATTTCTCTCGCAATGCGGCGAAAATGGCCCTTAATGCGGGTTGCGTCCGGCCATTTTTGCTGTAAATGATGATATCAGACGATTTTCGTAATAATATTGCGAAAATTGACGCCGGACTGAACTCTTATGATAAGGAAAACCGCAAGTGGCACCTCTCGACGCACCTGACATAACGCCCAACCATGATGCGCCGCAAAAGGACTTGTACGAGGTTGGAGAAATCCCTCCGCTGGGCCACGTGCCGAAGCAGATGTACGCATGGACCATCCGCCGTGAACGCCACGGCGAACCCGATGAGTCCTTTAAGGTTGAGGTCGTGGACACTCCGGTTTTGGACAGTCACGAGGTTCTGGTTCTCGTGATGGCTGCCGGGGTCAACTACAACGGGATCTGGGCCGGGCTCGGCATTCCAATCAGTCCCTTTGACGTTCACAAGGTTGAGTATCATATTGCGGGGTCGGATGCGTCCGGCATAGTTTGGGCCGTCGGTGACAAGGTTACACGCTGGAAGGTGGGCGACGAGGTTGTCATCCACTGCAATCAGGATGACGGTGACGACGAGGAATGTAACGGTGGCGATCCGATGTATTCGTCGAGCCAGCGCATCTGGGGCTATGAGACGCCTGACGGATCCTTTGCGCAATTCACCAATGTTCAGGCTCAGCAGCTCATGCCGCGTCCGCGCCATCTGACGTGGGAAGAGAGCGCCTGTTACACGCTGACGCTGGCCACGGCCTACCGGATGCTGTTCGGCCACCATCCGCACGAACTGAAGCCTGGGCAGAATGTTCTGGTCTGGGGAGCATCCGGTGGTCTGGGTTCGTTTGCCATCCAGCTGATCAATACGGCTGGCGGTAATGCGATTGGCGTGATCTCGGAAGAGGACAAGCGTGAGTTCGTCATGGGGCTGGGTGCCAAAGGCGTCATCAATCGTAAGGACTTCAACTGTTGGGGGCAGCTGCCGACCGTTAATTCGCCGGAGTACAAGGAATGGTTTGCCGAGGTTCGAAAGTTCGGTAAGGCAATCTGGGACATCACCGGCAAGGGTGTAAATGTCGACATGGTGTTCGAGCATCCTGGTGAGGCGACGTTCCCCGTATCCACCTTCGTTTGCAAGCGGGGCGGCATGGTCGTGATCTGTGCCGGTACAACCGGGTACAATCTCACCATGGATGCGCGTTACGTGTGGATGAACCAGAAGCGCATCCAGGGCAGCCACTTTGCGCATCTGAAGCAGGCAAGTTCCGCAAATCAACTAATGATAGAAAGAAGGCTTGACCCTTGTATGTCTGAAGTGCTTCCGTGGGCGGAGATTCCGGATGGCCATGTGAAAATGCGGAAAAACCTGCACAAGCCAGGAAACATGGCTGTTCTCGTGAGTGCACCGGTTGCGGGTCTGCGGACTTTCGAGGACACGGTTGAGGCCAGCAAAGGGCGCGTTTGAGACTGATTCGTAAACGCGTAAAATTGTTCCGGTCCGGCTCCCCGCGCGCCGAAATCCAACAATTTCAATTGCTTGAAAATTCGTATCCCCCCATTTTTGGGGGGACATAAATAGCGAATATCGGCGCGCGAACCTTAATGGTACAAACAATTCAATGAAATTTAGCTCATTGCTGAGGTGCCGACATGAAAGCTTATTGGGTCATTGATATTCTCAAGGATATCAGGCAGTTTTCCGAAAAGAATGGAATGGTTGAGCTTGCGGAACAGCTCGATGACGCTATTTTCGTCGCAGCACGTGAAATAGGCTTGAAGATGGCTGAAACGGAAACAGTTACGAGTGCCTCAGGACATACTGGAAGACCTACTGGAACGTTTGCAGATCACGAAGTCCATTGAGGAACTTCAGGTCTGGACCCACGAGTTACGCGATTACTTCGGCGTAGCCCATGTAGTATACCACACTGTTAACCGTGAAGGCGAACACGTCGGAGCGTTCACATATGGGCTTGAGTGGGCCCGGCGGTATGTGGAGAAGGAATACGTCAAAATCGACCCGGTGGTGATAGGTGCCGCACGCCGCTTCATCCCGATGGACTGGAAGTCACTCGACTGGTCCAATCCGAAAGCCCGGGCCTTCGCCAAGGATGCGGCGAAGGCGGGGATCGGCAACCAGGGATGGTCGGTTCCGATATTTGGCCCCAATGGTGAATTCGCCCTCTTCGCCCTGAATGACAATGCGTCAGATGACGAGTGGAACGAATTCACACAAAGCAGGGGCAAGGACATTCTGGTTGTTTCCCACCTCGTACATCAGCAGGCCATGCGGATCATCAATGAGGAGACAGTCGGATCGCCGCTTGATCTTTCACCAAGGGAAAAGGATGCCCTGACCCAGCTCAGCCTCGGACAAAGTCGCGCGGCGGTCGCCAATGAGCTGAATATTTCGGAGAATACGCTGCGGGCCTATATCGACTCCGCCAGACACAAACTCGGGGCGGCCAACGTCACCCATGCAGTAGCTTTGGCAACGGCACGGGGTATCATCGGTCGGCAAAAAGAGTTTCCGAAGTATTAAGCCAGCGCACGGTAGCTTTCAATTTTGTTAAAATTTGAAGGTCATTTATTGCTCCAGTCAAAGAACACTGGAGCACAACATGATCCACTATATTTACGCTGATCAACTTAAAAACTTCCCGGTACTTGCTGACTCCATGTTCAAGGATCGTGCCTACCAGTTTAAGGATCGCCACAACTGGGATGTTAACGTAAATGAAAACGGTCACGAAATCGATCAGTACGATGCGATGAACCCGCTTTACGTCATTTGGCAGAATGAAGACGGCACGCATGGTGGATCTATTCGTATTATGCCGACCGTTGGTCAGATCATGACCAATGACTATTTCTCCCACCTGACGGATGGTGTTAAAATATCGAGCCCGGTGATCTGGGAATGCACGCGCTTTTGCCTCGCTCCAGGGGCGGGTCCCAATGTAGCAGCTGCCCTTTTGGCAGCGGGATTGGAACTGGGCATCCGTTTTGGCCTCGATCAGGCGATCGGCGTTATCTACACCCGGACACACGCCATCTACCGCCGGATTGGTTGGGTTCCGGAAATCATCGGAACGGATGGTGATGACCGCGAAGCCATCAGCATTGGCGTCTGGGACATCAGCACCGAGGCTCGCGACGAACTCTGCCGTAAATCCGGAATTTCGGCTGACGACATGGCTTACTGGTTCGATGCGAGCTTTAACGCAAATTTTAATGATGAGAGTTTGGCGGCGGCCTGAGGCTGGTCATGCACGGACCCTGTTGGTAACAGGGTCAGGTTGAACAGGCGCGGGCGAAACGAATGGAATTTTCTGAGGATCAGGCGCACGCGTGGGAGCGGATATTCAAAATGCTCCTCGCGGCCGGGATTGACCTGAAAGCCTCGGAAATTACCGGCGAGGGTGGTGAACAGCCGACATTGGCTGTTGTGGGTAAAGCCGGGTCCGGCAAGACCATGCTTCTCGCGGAACTGGTTAAAAGTCTGATGGCCGCGGGTGTCGAGGCCATTTCCTCCGATTTCGAAAGTCGGCGCATAAGGACACGGCGAACTCTTGCCGTGTTGGCTCCGACGAACAAAGCCGCAAGCGTTTTGCGTTCGCGGGGGGTGCCCGCAACGACCATCCACCGAATTCTCTACACACCATTGTATCACCCCGACTATGAGGCGATTGCCGAGTGGTTGATGGGGAAGGCGGAACGGCCGGCCATCGAGGACCTTACCGAAGAGGCTCTGGACCGGGCGCATGCCTTTTATTCAACCCATCCTTCCATCCCCGGGGCCCTCGCCAGCGCCGGGTTGCGCGGGTCTGATTTCATCCAGGGATGGAAGCTGCGGGAGGAGCCGCTGGATATTGGCCTCGTCGACGAATCATCGATGCTTGATTCGCGGCAGTATGAGGACCTGAGGGGACTGTTTCGGTCCCTGATTCTGTTTGGGGACCCCGCACAGCTGGCCCCGGTGGGCGGAAAAGGCGGCATGGTTTTCGACGATCTCGAAGACGATTCGCGTCTAACACTGGGCCGTGTGCACCGTCAGCAGGCGGATAACCCGATTCTCGACCTTGCTCATGCACTCGGCGATTCGGAATTATCGTTCGACAATTTTGAGGACATGGTGCGCGAAGCGGCGGAACGGGACGATCGCGTGGTGATCAGTCCGCGTGTTGATTCGACCGCAATGGCGCGGGCCCCGGTTCTTGTGTGGCGCAACAAAACGAGGATCCGGCTGATACATGCCTTCAGGTCCGCGCATGGAATTCCACCGACAGATCTGGTTCCCGGTGAGCCTTTGATCTGTGATGGAATTGAACTGCCGCTGAAACATCGCAAACGGCGTATGGATTTGGAGGCCCGCGGTCTCGTGAAAGGGGCGCAGGCCGTTTATTTGGCGCCGGGTCGCAAGCCGGGGTTCAGCCGTATTCACCTTCTTGGGGCCGATGATCCGCAGTTCGGTGTGGCCAGCATCATTCAGATTGAACTGCCGGATGCGGAAGAGCCGTTCATACCGACCGCGGCCAATATGGGTGCGGTGTTTCTGCACGGTTCGGCAGTTACCATTCACAAGGCCCAGGGCTCGCAATGGCCCGAGGTTCAGCTTTTTGCCCCCGATATCGGCGCGGCGGCATGGTCCAACAGGTCGGAGGCGGGCATCGCTGTTTGGAAGCGGTTGGCTTATGTTGCGATTACGCGGGCTGAACACAGGCTGCACTGGGTGACCCGGTATGCACTGGCCCGACCTACCGAGCCGCTTTCCGTCTCAGACCTGGCGGCAAGGTTTGAGGCGCCTGCGCTTCAAATGGAAGTTCAGGATGGAGAGGGCGCGAAATAGGGGCTTAGCGCTTGGCGAGAGAGAAGGCCGTGGCAGCAACCCATCCCGCGACCAGGGCGATGAACACCGAGAGACACCCGTAGATCAGGGGCTGGTTCTGTGCCAAATTGTAGAGCCAGCGTTCAATCCCGGTTTTCTGTACAATGATTTCGGTCGATCCGGTACTTACGACTTCCTTGTCGCGGATCAGGAAAAATTCTGCGGTGTATTCACCTTCCACAATATTGGAGGGCATCTCGAATTCGGACTGGAACAATGTTTCCTCGGCCAAATACACTTCCCAGTCCCGTTGTGAATAGAGCCGGTTATCCATCCGGATGCGCACGACGGCTTCAGCGAAAGGTTGGGTATCATAAAGTTTCTGATGGCTCTCAACCTTCCGAACCGCCTGATCCATGCCGATTTTGTAACGCAGCATCTCGGTCTGGGTGATGATGTCAGACAGATTACGCGTTGAAGCGATGGCGTAGTAACTCGGAGCGTCGCGGACGGTCACCGATACCCGGTTCACCCAAATTCCAAACCAGCGTTCCTTCCTGCGTACCACGGCGGGTCCTTCCGGACCTTTGATGGTGATCACCACATCAAGTTTTGGCGCATCTATCGGGATCGGGGCGTCGCGACTGACGGCGCCGAATACGAAAAGGCTTGATCCGTTGAAGCTCGCATTGAGTGCGATGTTGTCCTTGGATATTCCGGTTACGACGCGTTCATCGGCTTGGACGGGCATTACCCAAAGCAGCAACAGAGCCAGAAGCGCACGTATGATCATCGGCTCAACTCAATTGAATAGGGCTCCGACGGCTCAAGAATGAGGTCGCTGGCGAGTTTGAAACACACAAGCAAAACAAGCGCAGCAAGCAGGATGCGCAACTGTTCCGCGCGCAGCTTTGCGGCAAGCCGTACACCAATTTGAGCGCCGATCACGCCGCCAAGGAGCAGTATCACCGCCAGGACAGTGTCGACTGATTTGTTTTGTACAGCGTGCATTATCGTCGTGTAGCCGGTGACGAACAGAAACTGGAACACCGAGGTGCCGACCACAACTTTTGTTGGCATTCCAATAACATAGATCATGGCCGGTACCATGATAAAGCCGCCGCCCACTCCCATAACGGCGGCGAGTGCGCCGACCATAATGCCGACGACAAAAGGTGGGATGGCACTGACGTAAAGCTGCGACGTTCTGAACCGCATTTTAAGTGGCAGCCCGTGTGCCCAGGTATGCCGCTTTCGGGCTGCGACCGGTGTGTTCTTTTTTTGACGCCGAATGGTCCGCAGGCTTTCGGCAAACATAAGCCCGCCTATGGTGCCGAGCAGCGCCACGTAGAGGATGCTGACGACCAACTCAAACTGGCCCATTTCTTTCAGCTTGGCGAAAATCGCCACACCAATCGAGGAGCCAACGAGTCCGCCGACCAGAAGCACCGTGCCCATCTTGATGTCGACGGTTTTTCGTTTGAGGTGCGCAAGCAGGGCCGAAAAGGACGAACCGGCAATCTGGTTCGCGGCGGATGAGACCGCTACTGCCGGGGGGATGCCTATGAAGAACAGCAGCGGCGTAAGAATAAATCCACCGCCTACGCCAAACATCCCTGACAGGATCCCAACCATCCCGCCGATCCCAAGGAGCAGAAAAGCATCCACTGAGACTTCGGCAATCGGGAGGTACAGCTGCATTCAACGAAACCTGTTTGGCACACTCGGTTCGGCCGGATTTGGCTTTAGTTCAGTGAGGAATATTATACTGGTTTCGACCCAGGGTTAACGGAAATGTTCCTCAAAAACCTGCGGATTACCTTTTCCAGTTTTGCCGCGCCCAGCGGAGCCATGGCCTTGGTATGTTCGTGACTGATGTTTTCGTCGCTCATACCTGCAGCCATATTGGTGATGGTTGAAATCGCGACGGCCTTCATTCCAAAAAACCGGGCCAGGATCACTTCAGGAACCGTAGACATACCTACCGCGTCCGCGCCAAGTATTTTGATCGCGCGGATCTCGGCAGGTGTTTCGAAACTTGGTCCCGAATACCAGGCGTAAACACCCGATTTTATGGCGATGTCCTCAGACGCGGCAGCCGACTCCAGCTGGGTTGAAATTTCCGGATCATAGGCGTTGGTCATATTTACGAAACGGCGGTCGGTTGGTTCGCCGATTAGCGGATTTAGCCCGGAAAAATTGATGTGATCGTTTATCAGCATCAGGTCGCCCGGCGGGATATCCGCGCGGAAGGAACCGGCAGCGTTGGTCAACAGCAGGGTTTCCGCTCCCAGCTGCTGAAGGAGTTCAATTGGTCCCCGCATCACAGCGGCCTGACCGGATTCATAGTAGTGCGCGCGCCCACCGAGGATTGCGACACGAACTCCCTCCAGATCACCGATCACCAGTTTGGGCTGATGTCCCGACACACCGGCGTGTGGAAACCCGGGCAGATCCTCATAAGGTATGGCAACCCCGTCGACCGTATCCGCAAGATGCCCAAGACCGGAGCCGAGGATGAGGCCCACCTGCACCGGTTCATCTCCCGCACGGCTGCGAACTGTACTGAGCAGGTCCACGGTTATCGTTCCTTTACGTATGGTTGACCGCCGGCTCTAGGCGGTATGGCTTTGCCTACGAAACCCGCGAGGATCACGACAGTCAGAATGTAGGGAAGGGCCTGCATGAACTGCACGGGGACAGTGACTCCGGCAATGGTGAAGCCCTGGTAACGTATGCCGAACGCCTCAAGGAAGCCGAACAGGAAACAGGCGCCGAGGGCTGGCCACGGTTTCCACTTGGCAAAAATGAGTGCTGCAAGCGCTATGAAGCCTTTACCGGCGGTCATTTCGCGGACAAAGCCTGCCGACATGCCGGTGGACAGGTAGGCGCCTGAGATACCGCAAAGCAGGCCGCAAATCAGCACTGCCTGATACCGTTGGGCAACCACCGAAATGCCAGCGGTATCGACCGCCCCCGGGTTTTCGCCCACGGCGCGCAACCTGAGGCCAAACCGCGTCCGAAAAAGGATCCACCACGTAAGTGGAACGGTGAGAAGAGCGATATATACCAGTATGTTATGGCCTGAAATGAAGTTCGAATAGATTGGACCGACGACAGGCACGGATGACAGGCCTTCGGCGAAGGGTAACTGTATTCCGAGGAAGCGTGAATCCGCGGTCAACTGGGGTGTTTGGCCCCCCTGATGAAACCAGTTTTGTCCTATAAGGGCCGTCATTCCGGAGGCCAGAAAGTTGATTGCCACACCCGAAATCAGCTGGTTGCCGCGGAGCGTGATCGAAGCCAGCCCGTGCACAACGGAAAGCGCCATGGAGGCGCCAATGCCGGCGAGAAGTCCGAGCCATGCCGAACCTGACACGGCGGCGACCGCGCCGGCGGCGAATGCTGCGGCAAGCATTTTGCCGTCCAGTCCGATGTCGAATATCCCGGCCCTTTCAGAGAAAAGCCCGGCGAGGCACGCAAGCAGCAGCGGGGTTGCTAGGCGCAGGCTTGATCCCATCAACTGAACAAAAACGTCGATATCCATCAGCCCGTCCTCGTTCCGCTTTTGACAAACAGTTTTTCCATCGGAAACCTGACGAGGTTTTCAAGTGCGCCGGTAAAGAGAATGACCAGAGCCTGGATGACCACGATCATCTCCCGGCTGATATTTGGCATGTCGAAAGCGAGTTCCGCGCCGCCCTGATAGAGGATACCGAAGAGGATGGCGGCGATGACCACACCCACCGGGTGGTTGCGTCCCATGAGAGCCACGGCGATGCCAACAAACCCGGCCCCACCGACATAGTCGAGTACCAGCCTGTGCTGGAAGCCCATCACCACGTTTAGGGCCATCATCCCGGCCATCGCCCCGGACAGAACCATTGCGATGATGGTGATGCGAACGGGGTCGATACCTGCGTAGACGGCAGCCGGTTCGGAAAAACCGAGTGCCCGCATCTCATACCCGAGCCGCGACCGCCATATCAAAAGCCACGTTAGAAACGCGCCGATCAGAGCCAGAAAAGCCGAGAGGTTCAGTGGGGTTTTTGAAATCGTAACTCCAAAAACACCGAGGATCTCGTGCATGAACGGCAGGTGCGTACCCTCTGCGAAGTTCCGCGTTTCGGGTGCCATTGATCCAGGCACCTTGAGTACATTCACCAGAAGATAGACAACCAGGGCTGCGCCAATGAAGTTAAACATGATCGTCGTGATCACGATGTGACTGCCGCGTTTTGCCTGGAGATACCCGGGAATAAAGGCCCAGGCGGCACCGAACAGGCAGGCACCCAGGATCGCAAAGGGCAGGGCGAGGGTCCAGTGTGGCCAGTCGAAGGCGAGACACACAAGGGTAGCCCCAATGCCACCGAGGGCTGCCTGGCCCTCTCCGCCGATATTGAAAAGACCGGCGTGGAAAGCGATTGCGACCGCGAGGCCCGTGAACACAAATGTTGTCGCGTAGTAGAGTGTAAACCCAATACCGTAGCTGGAGCCAAGCGATCCAACCAGCAGCAAGCGCACGGCTTGGATCGGGTCCTCACCGATGAAAACCACGACAAGGCCCGCGACGAGAAAGGCCAGTATGAGGTTTATCAGCGGGATCAGCGCCAGATCGACCCAGCGCGGCAGTTTGTCGTTCATGCTCCCTCGCTTTTTTCCGGGTCAATGCCGGCCATCAAAAGCCCCAGTTCGCGCTCGTCGGTCTCGCTGCTCAGCCTTTCGCCGGAAACGCGGCCGTCGAACATAACGATGATCCGATCACTCAGGGCCTGAATTTCATCCAATTCAACGGAGACGAGAATAATCGCCTTGCCTCGGTCCCGCAGGGTGACAATTTGCTGGTGGATGAATTCAATGGCCCCAATGTCGACGCCACGTGTCGGCTGGCCCACGAGCAGAACATCCGGATCGCTTTCGATTTCCCGGGCCAACACGATTTTCTGCTGGTTGCCGCCTGAGAAATTGGCGCTTTTGAGATTGGTGTCGGGTGGGCGAATGTCAAACCGTTCGATCTTTCCGACGGCGTCATTGCGCATCTCCCCGCGGGACATGAGCCCGTATCCGGCTTCAAAGCGTGGCTGGCCGTGGTAACCGAACGCGGTGTTCTCCCAGGTCTGGTAGGGCATGACCAGGCCGCGGCGGTGGCGGTCTTCGGGTACGTGGGCAATACCGAGTTTGCGCCGCTGGTTGGCATTGGTGATTTTTGACAGATCGAGATCCTGACCGCGAAAGGTCACCGTTCCGGAATTGGCGACGGCAATGCCGGCAAGCACCTCAAGGAGTTCCGACTGGCCGTTTCCAGCGACGCCGGCAATTCCGAGGATTTCGCCCTCGCGGACATTGAGGCTCACGGACCGTAGACGTTCCACGCCTTTATCGTCGATCAGCGTCAGGTCTTTTGCCTCCAGGGCCACGGGTCCGGGCTTCGCCGGTGTTTTCTCCACCCTCAGCAGCACCCTGCGTCCAACCATCAATTCAGCCAATTCGCTGGGGCTGGTTTCGCTGGTTACAAGTGTTTTCACCATTTCACCGCGCCGCATGATGCTGACCTCATCGGTCACGGCCATGATCTCGCGCAGTTTATGGGTAATCAGGATAATGGTCTTTCCCTCGGACTTGAGGTGCTCCAAAATCCTGAAGAGGTGATCCGCTTCCGCCGGGGTCAGAACGCCGGTCGGCTCATCAAGGATCAGAATGTCGCATTCGCGGTACAGTGCCTTGAGGATTTCCACGCGCTGTTGGGCTCCGACGGACAGTTCCGACACGACCGCATCGGGATCGACCCTCAGTTCGTACTCGTTTGCAAGGCGTTCGAGTTCGGATCTGGCCTTCGCCAGGGAAGGGCGCAATAGAGGACCGTCCTCGGCACCCAAAATAATGTTTTCAAGAACGGTGAATGGCTGAACCAGCATGAAATGCTGGTGAACCATGCCGATGCCTGCGGAAATTGCGGCGAGGCTGTCAGGAATTTCGGTCCGCTGACCGTTGATCCGGATTTCCCCACTGTCGGCCTGATAAAAACCGTACAGGATCGACATGAGCGTTGATTTGCCAGCGCCATTTTCACCCACGATGCCGTGGATGGTTCCGCGGCGCACGGGCAGATGGATGTCCCGGTTGGCCTGAACGGGGCCGAAGCTCTTGGAGATGCCGACAAGTTCGATGGCGAGGGCGGAATCAATCCGCCCTGCCTGATTTTGCATTTCAGTGGAAAGGTCGCTCACGTGTCAGGAAACCGGGCAGGAGTCATCTTTCATGTAGTCGTGAACCACTGTGTCACCGGCGATGATGGATTCTTTTGCGGCTTCCACCGCCTCGACCATTTCCGGAGTAATGAGTTCCTCGTTGTTTTCGTCGACCGCGTATCCGACGCCATTTTCGGCGAGGCCCATCACGTTTATTCCGGTGGACCAGTTACCTTCCTGAACGTCCATCATCGCGTTGTAGACGGCTACATCAACGCGCTTGAGCATTGAGGTCAGCACCTGGCCGGGATGGATGTAGTTCTGGTTGGAATCCACGCCAATGCCGAGGGCGCCCGCATCGGCCGCTGCCTGAAGAACGCCGATGCCGGTGCCGCCGGCTGCGTGGTAGATCACGTCGGCGCCGCGATCGATCTGTGATTTGGCAAGCTCGCCGCCTTTGACCGGGTCGTTCCAGGCCGCACCGGTGGAACCGGTCATGTTCTGGAAAACTTCCGCGTCCGGATTTGCGGCTTTGGCGCCCTGAACGTATCCGCAGGCAAATTTGCGAATGAGCGGGATATCCATGCCGCCGACAAAGCCAACCTTCCCGGTCTCGGATGCCATCGCGGCAAGCATGCCAACGAGGTAGGAACCCTCATGCTCGTTGAACACGACCGAGCGTACGTTCGGCAGATCAACAACCATATCGATAATTGCAAAGTCGGTTTCCGGGAATTCGGCGGCTACGGTTTCCATAGCAGAGCCGTATGAGAAGCCGGCAACAACTACGGGGTTGTGGCCGTCGCGGGCAAACTTGCGCAGGGCCTGTTCGCGCTGGGCGTCCGACTGGAGTTCGAACTCGCGGTAATCGATGCCGGTTTCCTCCTTGAACCGCTCGGCCCCTTCATAGGACGCCTGGTTGAAGGACCGGTCGAACTTACCGCCGAGGTCAAAAATGACCGCCGGGTTCACATCTTCCGCGTTGGCAATTCCCGCCATTGCGGTCAGGGCCGCCAGTGACACGAAAGTTGTCAAGTATTTCATAATTTACCTCCAGGGACTCATCGGTGCGCGGAAAGGGTTGAACAATCCGGCCCGTGCCATCCGCCCACCCGTTCGCAAAAGGATCTGCGGACAGTAAAGGCTTAACGCCTGGTACGGTCAATTGCTTTTTGTTGCGCGCAAGTAGCCATTTAGGTCAGCATTTTACGCATCACGATGGCATCGACCTCCGCACCGCTGGACACCGGGTAATACCCGGCTCTTCTACCGACATCATCGTATCCTGCCCGTCTGTAAAGAGCGCGGGCAGGTGAGTTGTGTTCCGCAACCTCGAGGAAAATTTCCGCAACGCTGCGACTGGCGGCGGTTTCTTCGAATCCGGCAAGAAGATTCGAGCCAATGCCTTCCCGGCGGCGGGAGGGATCGACGGCGAGTGTCAGGAGTTCCGCTTCGGGCCCGGCCGCGCGTCCAAGGGCGAATCCGTGCGCAAGCGCGCAAAGAAATACGGTCGGCTGATCAAGCAAGTCCTTGAACTCTGTTGATGTCCACGCGCGGGCAGGAGCCTCAAAACAGAGCCCATGAAGGTCTGCGAGCCGTTCAGGCGTCATCGAGGATGACGGGAGGCAAATCGGACGACGGCGCTGCATCGGCCTTTCGCACATAAAGAGGGACCGGCAACGAAGTTTCGCCGTTTCGCAACTTACACATGGCGACCTGTGCGGCGCGCCAGAGGTGGTCTTCTTTGTTCTTTTCTACAAACGGAAAACCGGCGCTGCGCGCGAAATCGGTCTGCACTCCCGTGCAAATCACGTCAGCGGCTAATGACAAATCCGCAGGGTTTTCCGTGGGTTCAGAAATGGCGCGACCTTCCACAAACAGCTGACAGGACGTGTTTCCCCGACCGTTGTCGGTGAAAGCCAGCACCGCGCGTTGCATGCCGTGGGCCGCGGCTTCAAATCCCGTCACGCCGATAGCGGGAATGTTAAGCGACAGCGCCAAACCACGCGCGGTTGCAACTGATAGACGAATACCCGTGAAATTGCCGGGGCCGGTCAAAACCGCAAGGCCATCAATATCAGACCACTTACGTCCCGCTTCGACCAATGTTTCCTCGAGCATCGGAACAAGCCGCTCGGCCTGGCCGCGTTTCATGGCTTCAGAAATCTGAAAAAGGGTCGTGTCACCATGAACCAAAGCGGCCGCGCATCGCGCGGCCGTTGTATCAAATGCCAGAATGAGCGGACCGTCAGACACCGACCGGGCGTACCTCGGTCACATCCGGAATGTAATGCCGAAGCAGGTTCTCGATGCCCATTTTCAGCGTCATCGTTGACGACGGACATCCGGCACAGGCGCCCTGCATGTGCAGATAGACGACACCACGCTCGAAGCCGTGGAATGTAATGTCGCCGCCGTCCTGAGCTACTGCTGGGCGGACGCGCGTATCGAGCAGATCCTTGATCTGATTCACGATTTCCTCATCCGGCCCCGTGTGCTCCGCATGACCAACGGAGCCTGCACCGTCCTCAATCGCGGGAAGGCCCGACTGGAAGTGTTCCATAACCGCGCCCAGAATGGCGGGCTTAATATGCGCCCACTCAACCGAGTCGGATTTGGTTACCGTCACAAAATCCGGCCCCAGGAACACGCCTGTCACATCTCCGGTCGCAAAAATGCGGCGCGCAAGCGGCGAACTCTCGGCGGCGGCTTCACTCGGGAAATCCGCGGTTCCAGTTGCAAGAACGGACTGTCCAGGCAAGAATTTCAATGTCGCCGGGTTCGGCGTCGACTCCGTTTGAATAAACATTCCAGCTACTCCCGTGATCGCTCCGTTATTTGGTGTTCTGTGGGCACCAAGTCAAGCTTGCCAGCCGCCACACGTCATCATGTAACCGCGATGACCTCCTCTTTGGTCATGGAACCAGGCACGATCGTGACAGGGATGTGCAGTTCGTTCATCCGACGCCCCGTCAATGCGGAAACAATAGGGCCGGGGCCCCCACCACCTGTGCCGGCGCCCAGCACGATGATGCCAATATCCGGGTTTTCCTTAATGTGGGTCAGAACGGCATCGACCTTGTCGCCCTCACGAATGGCGAGAGTCGGGGTAATTTTTTCCCGTTTCTCCATCCGGTTTTTAAAAACCTGGAAATGGGCTTCGATTTTCTCATGAGCCTCGGCCCGCATGACATCCGCCACGCCCATGAAGTGCTGAAATTCCTCGTTCGAAATAATCGCCAGCATTTCGACGCCACCACCGGTTTTGGACGCACGGATGGCGGCATACCGCATCGCGTTCAGCATTTCCGGAAGGTCGTCCAGAATGATCAGAAATTTGCGCAAGAGTTCCCTCCTGGATTGCCGCAAAGGGTTCGGGATCATCCTTCAGCGGAGCGAAAGTCGCAACAGGTTTCGTCGGGGCTGTCAGGCGTGAACCTGCAAGCCCCTGACTTTGCCCAAAAATGCGGAGACTATTTCAATCTTTCAGGCCTTCACCGGGCCCCAAACATCAGGATTTGCGTTTTAGAATCATACCGGTGATTTCATATGTCCGGTCGATAATCGGCTCAGCGATCTCCGCCGCCCGGTCCGCGCCTTGTGCCAGGATCCGGTCGATTTCGGCCGGATCGGCCATCAGTTCAGACATTCGGCCTGCAATCGGTGAGAGATGTTCGACGGCCAGATCGGCGAGCGCGGGCTTGAACGTCGAGAATTGTTGCCCCCCATACTCGGTCAAAACATCCTGTGGCTGGGTTCCGGCAAGCGCGGCATATATATTTACCAGATTGCGCGCCTCGGGCCGGTCATCCAGTCCCTTGAGCTCGCTTGGCAGGGCCTCCGGATCGGTACGCGCTTTGCGGATTTTTTGAGCGATCGCGTCGGCATCATCGGTCATGTTGATGCGGCTCATATCCGATGGATCGGATTTCGACATTTTTTTGGTGCCGTCCCGCAACGACATGACGCGCGTCGCGGCACCTTCAATGACCGGCTCAGGCATTGGGAAAAAATCAAGACCGAAGTCGTGGTTGAACTTCGCCGCGATGTCGCGTGTCAGTTCCACGTGCTGTTTCTGATCCTCACCCACCGGGACATGGGTTGCGTGGTACACAAGAATGTCGGCGGCCATCAAGGCAGGGTAGGCATAGAGGCCGAGAGACGCATTCTCCCGGTTTTTCCCAGCCTTATCCTTGAACTGCGTCATGCGGTTGATCCATCCGATCCGCGCCACGCAGTTGAAAATCCAGGCAAGCTGCGAATGAGCCGGAACCTGGGACTGGTTGAACAGAATTGAGCGTTCCGGATCAATGCCACATGCGACGTAGGCAGCCGTCAGTTCACGGGTTGCCATGGCAAGTGCGTCAGGTTCCTGCCAAACCGTGATGGCATGAAGGTCGACGATACAGTAGAGCGCCGGGTTCTCATCGTTTTGCATGTCGACGAAACGACGCAGCGCACCAAGGTAGTTGCCAAGGGTCAGGTTGCCCGACGGCTGGATGCCTGAAAAAACACGTGGCTGGAAATTTGCCTCTGACATGGTCGCGATCCGCAGGTTCAACTTCAAACCCCGCGCTTATTCACGTTGAACCGGTTCCGGTCAACAGCAGAGAGGTGGGTGCTGCGGAAACCGCCTTTGGCCATCGGATCGAAGCGTGCCGAAACAAGGGTCTTTTGGCCATATTCCGCTCATGGCGGGACGCACCTCACACTGTGGGTTGAACGTTTCATGTACATCGCGCAAACACCCGCCATCGGATCAGGATTTGAAGCTGAAGACGCAGCGCCACTGCCCATCGCGGTTGGCGAAGGGATGGGTGTAATCTGCGTCTTGAGTGGAGGCCGATGTCCAATCGGACGGGGATAGAGGAGTTCCGGAGCATTTCGGCCGGGCGTACGCCTCCACCGTGTCCGGGGTCGCTATTAGTAAATTCCGTGGGCGCTGAGACCGGCCGGTGCCGGGAGCGTTAACAGGGGGCTGAATTTCTGTGGGGTGGTGCTTGTGCAACCGATGGAACTGACGATCGAATCCGCGCTGTCCCCCGGGGGGCTGATCGGGCACCTGTCGTATCTGCTCATGGTCCTGTCCATGATGATGCGGTCGATGGGCATGTTACGGGTCATGGTCACTCTTTCCGCTATTGCGGCTATTATCTATGACACGGTTTGGCTTCAGGATCCCGTCGGTCTTTTTTGGGAATCTCTGCTTATTCTCGTCAATGTCTATCAGTTGGTCGTCATCTTTCGTCGCAACTACGCCGCAAGCTTCACTGACGAGGAGCGCAGGTTTGTCGGCAATTGTTTATGGGGTTTGGGCCGGGGAGAGGCGCGGCAGCTTTTGGACCTGGGTGAATGGGTCGATTTTCCAAGCCAAACAAAATTGACCACCGAAGGTGTCCGCTCACCGTATCTCTATTACGTCTCATCCGGTGATATTGAGGTCCTGAGGGATGGCAGGACTGTAGCTCACATAGGTGCGGGACAGTTCGTTGGCGAAATGTCCCTGATTGATGAGGACGTGGCCGTTGCCGATACCTATGCCACCCGTAGAACGAGATGCTGGCGCCTGGGCACAAATACGCTGGATGCGATGAACATTCATTATCCGCAGCTGCGAACCAGTATTGTTGACGGCATCGGGCGGGACCTGAAGCGCAAGCTTATGACGGGGTAGCCGAAGGGTAACCGGGAATTCTACTTCGCGCATCCATATGTGACCACGGCAGCCACACTGCCTTGATTGACCCTTGTTCAGTCGTCGTGCGAGGGATATGACCCGTCGCCACGATACATCAGGCGAAACCCGGGCGAATACGTGGATGGACAGGTGCCGGATGTGGCCGCCGCCCAATGCCAGGAGACTTGCGTATGAACATGATCGGAACCTTCGTAAAACCAATGCACCCGGAAGGACGGCGTTTCGTCGCCATATTCCTGGTAATTGCACTGGCCCTTTTTCTTATGTCCGATTTCCTTGGCTGGGTTGGTCTCGGTCTGACTGTGTGGTGCTACTATTTCTTTCGCGATCCCAAACGAACGACACCGGTCGACAGTAACCTGTTCATCAGTCCGGCCGATGGAGTTGTCTCTCTGATCGGCCGTGCCGTTCCACCGGCTGAACTGGGTATGGATGGTACGGAACTGACACGGGTCAGCGTTTTCATGAATGTCTTCAACTGTCATGTGAACCGCTCACCAATTGCAGGGACCGTTCGCAAGGTTGCGTACCGTCCGGGCAAATTTTTCAACGCCTCCCTTGATAAGGCGAGCAGTGACAACGAACGCAATTCGCTTTGCATTGAAATGCAGGACGGTCGCCAGATCGCGGTGGTTCAGATTGCCGGGTTGGTGGCACGACGCATTGTCTGTTTCGTGCGGGACGATGCCAGGCTGGAGGCGGGCGAGCGCTTTGGCCTGATCCGGTTTGGTTCGCGCGTGGACGTTTACCTTCCGGAGGGTGTGAAGCCGCTGGTTAGCGTTGGACAGACCATGGTCGCCGGCGAAACGGTACTGGCTGACATGTCGTACGACGGACCTGCCCGAACTGGCAGAACGGGGTAGCCATGGGTAACCTTCCGGAACCTCAACAGCGTCCAAGGTCGGAATTCCCGATCATAACGCTGTTGCCGAATGTGCTGACCATAGCCGCAATCTGTGCCGGCCTGACAGCGATCAGGCTGGGTGTTGAGGGCAATTACGAACTCGCGGTTCAGTTGGTCCTGTTTGCGGGGGTTCTGGATGGTTTGGATGGCCGACTGGCACGGGCACTGAAATCCGACAGCAAAATGGGTGCGGAACTGGGTTCGCTCGCGGATTTCCTGAACTTCGGTGTCGCGCCGCCTCTCCTGATCTACTACTGGGCTTTGGACACTACGAGGAGCGCGGGCTGGATTTGCGTGCTGATTTTCGCGGTGTGCTGCGTGGTCAGGCTGGCGCGTTTCAACGTTCACGCAAAATCGGAAACCGATGAGTTCGACAACCGGTTCTTCGTTGGCGTACCCGCTCCGGCGGGCGCTCTGCTCGTGTTGCTGCCGATGTTCATTTCGTTCTCGATTGCCGAAAAACCAGTGCTGCCGGTGGCAATGATCTGCCTGCATATGGTGTTTGTCGGGTGGCTTCTTATCAGCCGTATTCCGACATGGTCGTTCAAAACGCTCACCGTCTCGCGTGAAAACGTGAAGTTTTTCCTCGTGGGAATTGCGTTCACTGGTGCGGCGGCTCTGACATACGCATGGGTCACACTGGTGGCGTTGTGCATCGCCTATGTTGGCGCGGTGATCTGGGCTCTGGTCAGCGGGAAGCGGCCGGACACCTCGCAGTAGCTTGGCACTCCGTGGAGGACCCAGTTTTCGCTGTCTTGATTTGAAGACTGGAATATGTGTCCCTCAGTTTCATGGATGGGGCGTTTCCGAATAATCTGGGCCTGACAGCGCCAATAGTTCAGGCCCCAATGGCTGGCGTGTCCACGCCTGAAATGGCAGCTGCGGTTTCGAATGCGGGTGCCCTGGGCAGTCTGGGTTTGGCCGCCTTGGACGTGGAGACGGCAGCGGAGCAGATCGCGCAGACGCGGCAAAAAACGCAAAGACCCTTTGGCGTGAACTTCTTCTGCCACGAACCGGCCCGGCGCGATGCCGTGCTTGAACAGTCGTGGATTGAACACACCGCTCCCCTTTTCTCGAAATTTGGGGCCGTTCCGCCCGTTGAACTGAATGAAATTTACCGGAGCTTTCGCGACAACGACGCCATGTTTCGGATGCTTCTGGAAACCCGCCCAGCGGTTGTCAGTTTTCACTTCGGTTTGCCTCGGCCCGATCAGATTAGCGCACTCCATGAAGTAGGGTGCTTTCTGATTGCAAGCGCAACCAGGGTCTTCGAGGGCCAGGTCGTCGAGCGGGCCGGGATTGACGCCGTGGTCGCGCAGGGCTGGGGCGCTGGAGGTCATCGGGGGATATTTGATCCTGACGGTCCCGATGACCGGTGCGATACCGAGACACTGACCCGTCGGCTTGTGCGTGAGACCAACCTGCCGGTGATTGCAGCAGGTGGTTTGATGGATGGCCAGCATGTCGTGGCGGCGCTGGGCTGGGGTGCATCGGCGGCTCAACTCGGAACTGCTTTTGTCGGATGCCCTGAAAGTGCAGCCGATGAAGCCTATCGTGACCGTTTGTCGAAAGGCGGCAGCACGGTGATGACGCGTGTCATATCAGGCCGCCCCGCAAGATGCCTAAGCAACGCGTTTACGGCGTGGGGCAAGGGAGTGAGTCCCGATGGAGTGCCCGCTTACCCGTGTGCCTACGACCTCGCAAAAGCGCTCAACGGTGTTGCTAAAGCCGCCGGTGAAACGGGTTACGGGGCGCAGTGGTCGGGCGCCGGATGCGATCGGGCGCGGTCAATGCCGGCCGGTAAACTCGTAAAGGAGCTCATCGCGGAAATGCAAATCTGCAGCTAACGGCGGATCATGGAGCGAATGTCCGCTCGGGTCATGGCACCCGTAAGCAATACCGCCGCTGCATATGTTGCCATTCCAAATGCGACCAGCAGGGCGAGAGCACCATAGCGCCAAACCGGAAGTTGAAGATGGGCTGAAAGAACCTGTTCCAGTACCACCAGTACGCCGCCCATCATCAGTGTGGCGAGAATGAGGCGGGGCAGGGTGCGCAACAACCTGGCATCCGCACGGACTGACTCTCCCATGCTGCGTGAGCCGTTCCAAAGGAGCAGTGTCATAACCCACCCGGCAACCGTGGTTCCAAGTGCGGCTGCGGCGAAGCCCATAACCGGGGCAAGGGCGATGGCAACGACCACATTGACCAGCATTCCGTAGACCGCGAACCGCAACGGTGTGCGGGTGTCCTCCCGGACATAATACATTGGCAGAAATACTTTTTGCAGAACGAATGCCGGAAGGCCCGCTCCATAAATTGCCACGGCCAGTGCGGTTCGGGCGGTATCTGACGCGGTAAACTCCCCGCGCTCGTAGAGGACGGAAACAAGTGGCGTGGGGATAAGAATCAGCGCGAGCGTCGCAGGCAGGGTCAGGGCCAGTGTAAATTCCGTCGCGCGATTTACGGCGAAACGGGAGCCCTGTTCGTCATTTGCCCCCAATTTGCGGGCTAGATCCGGCAACAGTACGATACCGATTGCAATGCCCACGACACCAAGGGGCAACTGGTAAAGGCGATCCGCGAAGGACAGCCAGGCGACGGCACCATCGAAGAACGATCCGACCTGTCGGCCCACCAGCAGGTTAATTTGCGTCACTCCGCCTGCAATGATGGCGGGGCCTGCAATAATGGCCAGCCGCTTCAACTCCGGTGTGAGCCTCGGCCTGCGCGGAACAAGCCGGTAGCCAGCGTTGGCTGCAGCTTTCCATACCAAAACAAGCTGCGCGACGCCTGCTACCGGTACCGCCCAGACGAGCCAAAGGGCAACCTCTCCTCCCACCAGATCACCGATCAGGAGAAAGGAGATCATTGTAATGTTCATCAGGACCGGAGCCGCCGCCGCCGCCGCAAATCGACCAAGAGCGTTGAGGACGCCGCTTAGAAGCGCTGCTACGGAAATGAACAGGATGTAGGGGAAGGCTATGCGGCCGTAGTGAACGCTCAGTTCGAATCGTTCATCCCCCTGAAATCCACTTGCCATGGCAAGCACGAGCCATGGCATGAAGACCTGCGCTACCACGCAGAGACCCATGAGAATGGTGACCAAGCCTGACAGGGCGTCGCGTGCAAATTCTTTGGGTTCGTCCCCCGTTTCCAAACGTTTGGCGAACATGGGCACGAAGGCCATGTTGAACGCGCCCTCTGCAAAGAAACGGCGAAACATGTTTGGTAGGGTGAATGCCACGAGGAATGCCTGGGCCGCCGGTCCGGAGCCAAGGTACGATGCCAGCAGGATGTCGCGCGCCAGACCGAAGACGCGGCTCAGCAGCGTCCAGGTTCCTACGGTCAGAAATGCGGGCAGGAGCCGGATTGAACGCTTCAAGGATCGGGACCCGGTGCCGCGTTGATAACCTCAAGCAGCCGCTTTTCGATTTGGTTTCGTTTGCTCTCGGCGTGAAGCTTCAGACCGAATATGTCTTTCACGTAAAACACATCCACCGCCTGCTTGCCGTAGGTCGCGATGATCAGCGAGGAAATCGGAATATTGTTCCGGGTTAGGGTCCGACAGATGTCATAGAGGAGACCGGGGCGGTCAAAGGTTTCGACCTCAATGATCGTAAAGACGTCACTGCCGGTGTTGTCGAAGGTGATCTGGGTGGGAACGACGAAGCGGCTTTCCCTCGGTTTGATCCGGTCTTTCTCGCGCAGTGCCTCGCCGGCGATGACCTCACCTTCGAGAATGCGTCTTACGCTGCGGCGCAGGCGGGAAATGCGCGATTGTTCGTAGGGTTTACCTTCCGAATCCTGAATCCAGAACGCGGCCGTCGCGTTGCCATCAGAGGTGGTGTAGCTGCGAGCATCGACGGTGTTGGCGCCCACAATGGCCAGCGCTCCGGTCAGGCGCGTGAAAATACCGATATGGTCGGCCATGGCAAAGCAGACCTGCGTGGCGTCCCGTTCCTCGTCCAGCTCGATGTTGATACCGGCACCGTCGGTTGGCAGGTTTCGCAGCAGGTTGGCGAATATTTTGTGGGTCCGTGTATCGAAGCCCAGCCAGTAGGGCGAATAGTGCCGGTCCCACTCCGCCTTAATTTCTTCTTCCGTCCATCCGTCCAGAGCTTCCGCGAGTTCCTCCTGGGCCTGCCGTTCGCGTTCCGGACGGTCCTGAGACTGTCCGCCGCTTAGATATTCGAGCGTATTGGAATAGAGTGTTCTGAGCAGCGTGGCTTTCCAGTTGTTCCACACTCCAGGACCGACCCCACGGATATCGCAAACGGTTAGAACAAATAGGAGTTTGAGCCTCATAGGGCTTTTCACGATCTTGGCAAAATCGCGCACCGTTCGTGGATCCGTCAGGTCGCGCCGCTGCGCCGTGTCGGACATGATGAGGTGGTTTTCAACCAACCAAACCACCAGTTCGGTTTCCGCTTCGGTTAGGCCAAGACGTGGTGCCAGTTCCGTAGCGATTTCCGCACCGTATTCGGAATGATCCCGATCCGATCCCTTGCCGATGTCATGGAGCAGCAGCGCAACATACAGCACCCGTCGGTTCACGCCTTTCGACATGATGGCCGAACACATGGGGATTTCTTCAACCAAATCGCCCTGTTCGATGTGGCCAAGTGCCGCGATGACCTGGATGGTGTGTTCGTCGACCGTGTAGTGGTGATACATATTGAACTGCATCATCGCCACGATCCGGCCAAACTCCGGTATGAACCGGCCCAAAACGCCGACTTCGTTCATGAGACGAAGTTCGCGTTCCGGCCTGTTTTGATCCAGAAGGAGTTGCAGAAAAATCCGGTTGGCCTCCGGGTCGTTCCGCATGTTGTCATCGATAAGATCGAGATTGGCGGCAACAAGACGGAGGCTGTCCGGATGCACCGGGATGCCTGTGGTCAGCCCTTCACGGAACAGGCGCAGGATGTTGACGGGGTCTTCCAAGAAACGGTCGGCATCGAGGATGTCGATACGTCCGTGTTTAAGCCGGTAGGCTGATCCGGAAGCGCTGCGACCGAAGGTAAATACGTGACGCAGTGTCTGACGAATATTGGGGCGTGGTTTAGCGTGGCGGGCTTCGAGAGCTGCCAAGAAGATGCGTGTCAGGTCACCAACATGCTTCGCGTGGCGGAAGTAGTCCTGCATGTAACGCTCGACCGCCTGCTGGCCGGACGACCCGGTGTAGCCCAGCCTCTCGGCCAGTTCGACCTGCGTGTCGAAGGTCAGTTGTTCAGTTGCACGGTTCGTCAGCAGGTGCAGGTTTACCCGTGTGGTCCACAAGAACGCCTCAGCCTCCGCGAAAGAATCGGCTTCCTCCCGTGAGAAAACACCCGCGCGAACGAGGTCGGACATGGTGTCAGCGTGGTTGAGGTATTTGGCGATCCAGATCAGCGTTTGAAGGTCGCGGAGCCCGCCCTTACTCTCCTTGACGTTGGGTTCAAGCAGGTAACGCGTCGTACCCTGTCGTTTGTGCCGCTGGTCCCGTTCCTCGAGTTTGAGCTCAACGAACTCCGTCCCCGTTTTCTCAAAAAGTTCAGGCCAAATCCGGTCGTCCAGTTGCGCGGAGAGTTCCTCGCTACCCCATATCCTGCGAGTCTCGAGAAGTGTTGTGCGAATGGTAACGTCGGTCTTCGCGAGCCTGATGCAGTCGTCGATGGTGCGGACCGAGTGGCCGACCTTCAGTTTGAGATCCCAGAGAATGTAGAGGACGCTCTCAACCAGGCTCTCACCCCAGGCGGTCTGCTTGTAGGGGATTAGGAACAGCAGATCGACGTCCGAATAGGGAGCCATCTCCCCCCGTCCATAGCCACCAACAGCCAAAGTGGCCAGGTGTTCGGATGCCGTTGGATTGGGGCGTGGGTGAAGGTGTTCGGCGCACACGTCGAGAACCAGTGTAACGATCCTGTCGGTCAGCCAAGAATAGTCGTGGATTGCCCGATGCGCATCGAGGGGACGTTTAAGGACTTCCTCCCGAATGCGGTCACGTCCCGACTGATACGCGGTCTGCAGAAGTGGCACGATCTCCTGCCGCAGAGCCGACTTGTTTTCGGTTGACTTCACGGCCGCATTTACGTCGTCGATCAGCCCTTCGACGTCGAAAATATTTTTAGGCTTTGAAAACAGGCCCTTCCAGCCCTTTGGCTTCTTTTTCTTCAGGGGCGTCTGATCAGTTGGCAAAGGTTCCAAAACCCCCAGCGGCCCTTTGAACAACGACAGCCTGCGCGCCCTGTACCTCGTAAATTGCAAGATTGCGCTGGCTTGTGCCGTCAGGAAGGAAGCGGAACGCGCCACCTACGCCGGCAAATCCGGAGGGCTGTGTGATCGCGGCGTCGGAAAATGCGGCGACACCGGATGAGCGGGCTTCCGAGATAAGCGCCCCAACAGCGGCAATTCCGTCATATGCCAGGCCGGCGACCTCATGCGGGCTTTCGCCAAAGGTAGATGTGTAACGCGCCTGGAACGCACCAAGAAGCCCGGGATCCGGCGCTGCGAATGCGCCACCCTGCATGCTGGGCAGTGCCAGTGTTTCGGCGCTGACATCCCAACGCTGCATACCGAGATACTGAACCTGTGCGTGGTCCACACCGTTGTCCCGCAATGCATCACCGATATAGCCAAGACCACCGGTTGGGCCGTCGGTCAGGATAACCGCATTCGCGCCATTGGAGTTCAACGAGGAAGCGATGGACGGAGCGGAGGAGTTGATGCCCTCGACGGACAGGCTGTAGGGTTCAGAAGCAACAAGCGTGGCCCCGCGACGCTGGATTGCGGAACTTGCCGCGTTGCGGGCGGTCTCGCCCTCAAGGCCTTCCGGGTAAACGACGCCGAAGTTTCTGAGCCCGCGCGACATGGCATAGGCCACAAGACTGTCCGCTGTGTTGGCGAAAGTATTACCGAGAATATAGACGTTGTTGCTGGCAACCTCGATGTTGTTGCTCATGCTAAGGAGTTTCAGCCCCGCTCCGGCCGCGACAGGTTCCGCGCCTGAGGTTGCGGTGCTGAACAGCGGACCCACGATGATTTTTGCGCCTTCCGCGACGGCCTGGCTTGCGGCTGCCGATCCTCCGCCCGATGTGCCGTATGTGGGATAAACGGTCAGGTCTATGTCGGCGTTGCGCAGATCGGATACGGCCAGGTTGGCCGCGTTGATCAGACTGCGCGCAATCAGTTCGCGCCCAGGATCGCCGGACTCTGACGGAACGAGAAGTGCGACCTTCACCGGTTGATTCGGATCGAAGTCTCCACCGAACCCCGACGACTGCTGTCCGGGTGTGGGAGCACAGGCGGACAGCACACCCATGGCGGCCGCAACAGCAATGCTCCTGATCGCGTTTCTTCTGGAGAAGTTTTTGGACAGCATGACAGTCTACCTTGGGCTGTTGTGTTGGGTTCTCACAGTGGTCGGCGGTCGGCACGCTACGGTCTGAACCATCAAAAGTAAACGCGCAAAAGCGGTTTCGCGGAGGTTGGGTTCCTCATGTGTCCTTTTGATTTTGGTCGCAGCTGTATAGGTTGTCGGTCCAGCAACAGTGCGGGCATTTGGTCACATGACGAACGACGATGACGGGTATCCGGAAACGCCTCACCAGCGCGGTGTGCCAGGTAAACCGCGCAGGCCGGAGCACGGGCTGCATCTGGTCGCAACGCCGATTGGCAACGTTCGTGACATCACGTTGCGCGCAATGGACGTTCTGGAACAGGCGGATGTTTTGGCCGCGGAGGATACCCGGCAGACGCGTAAGCTTCTCGATATTCTCGGTATTCGGCGCGAGGAGCGGGGTATAATCCCTTATCACGACCACAACGGTGCGGCCCAGAGACCGAGGTTGCTGCGTGAACTGGCAGCGGGAAAATCAGTGGCGCTTGTTTCGGATGCCGGGACTCCAATGGTCGCGGATCCCGGATTTGGACTGGTCCGAGAGGTCATTGCGGCCGGACACCGTGTTTTGGCGGCCCCAGGGGCGTCGGCCGTCCTGTCCGCGCTGTGTGTTTCCGGCCTGCCTACGGACAGGTTTTTGTTCAATGGGTTTCTTCCGCCGAAATCGGTCGCGAGGGGCAAGGCTCTGGAAGCATTGAAAAGCGTTCCCGCAACGCTTGTGTTCTACGAAGGCCCAAAGCGTGTTTCGGCTTGCCTTGCGGCAATGCGTGACGTTTTGGGAGGGGCGCGGCAGGCGGCGGTCTGTCGCGAACTGACGAAAAAGTTTGAGGAGACCCGGCGTGGCACACTGGAGGAACTCGCTGAATGGTATTCCTCAGAAGGTGCGCCGAAGGGAGAAGTCGTGATCCTCATCGGACCACCGGTGGAGGAAGAGGCGGACGAAAAGGACGTGGATGCCTCGCTGACCAAAGCTCTGGAGACCATGTCAGTAAAGGATGCGGCGGGCGAGGTTGCTCTGCGTTTCGGGATGCCCCGCCGCGAGATTTACGCGCGTGCACTTCAACTAAGTAAACGCGAATGACCGGCAGTGGTCGAAATCATCAGTCCGGTTTGGCAGCAGAGGAAACCGCGGCGCTCGATTATAAACGACGCGGTGCGAAAATACTGGAGCAAAGATGGCGTTGCGCCGAGGGAGAGATTGATCTCATTGTCCAGGACGGTACCGAAATCGTCTTTGTCGAGGTGAAGGCGCGCAAGACCCGCGACACCGCAGCGGGTTCCATTTCAGCCCGACAATGGGCCAGAATTGGCCGCGCGGCGATGATTTACCTCGCCGAACATGCGTCTCCTGATACCCCGTGCAGGTTCGACGCATTTCTGGTTGACGGTACCGGTCAGGGCGAGCGGCTGGAAAATGCCGCGTCTTTCGACGAGTGGTGACCGCAGACCTCTTGTCAAACAGGCATGCAAAGGGCCATGTCGTTCCGAAACGTTTTTACGGGGGAGCCTATGGGCCTGAAAGTCGCCGTCCAGATGGACCCGATCGACAACATTGACATCAACGCGGATTCCACTTTCCGGATCATGGAGGAAGCCGCCGCACGGGGACATGAGCTGTTCTACTACACGCCCGATCGGCTGGCCTATGACGGCGGACGCGTGACCGCGCGGGGCTGGCCGGTGACGGTGCGGCGTGAGGTGGGCAACCACTTCACCCGGGGCGAGGAAACCGTCGTGGACCTGGCGGACTGGAATGTGGTCTGGCTGCGGCAGGATCCGCCGTTTGACATGGGTTACATCACGACAACTCATATTCTCGACATGATCCATCCTGAAACACTGGTGGTGAACGACCCATTCTGGGTGCGGAACTATCCGGAAAAGCTGCTGGTTCTTGGCTTTACCGATCTTACACCGCCGACTACCATTGCCCGTGACATGAACACCCTTCGGGCATTCAAGGAAAAGCATGGCGACATTATTCTGAAGCCGCTTTATGGAAACGGCGGAGCCGGTGTGTTCAGGCTCGATCCCAACGACCGGAATTTCAGCTCGCTCTATGAACTCTTCACGGGCATCAATCGTGAGCCATTGATCGCTCAGAAATTTTTGCCAGATGTCAGCGCCGGCGACAAACGGATTATTCTCGTGGATGGCGAATGTGTCGGGGGCATCAATCGCGTCCCGCAAAAGGGTGAAACGCGGTCGAACATGCACGTAGGTGGCCGGGCCGAGAAGGTGGACCTGACCGACCGCGACCTCGAGATTTGTGAACGGATTGGGCCGCTGCTGAAAGAGAAAGGCCAGATATTCGTGGGCATTGACGTGATTGGCGGATGGTTGACGGAAATCAACGTCACATCTCCGACGGGGCTTCAGGAGCTGGAGCGTTTCGATGGCGTGAATGTCACGGAGAAAATCTGGGAAGCTATTGAGCGCCGAAAATCCTCGGATCAGTGACGCGAAACCTGGCCCGTGGCCTGGCCAAGTTGAACTTCAGAAAGTGATTTTCGAGATTATTCGGGAACCATAAGCTCACATCCGCGTTACAGGACGATGCGGTTCGTTCTGGGTATATGCTTTCTTCTCCTTGTGGTGTTAAGCGCGGGCTTTGCCTGGGCTCAGGAGGAACCGCGCTCCTGGTACAGTGTTGATGCGGTCAACCCGGGTCTAGGCGACCCTCCCGAGGAACTGGATCGCGCGACGCCACGGGCTGCAATGCGCGGTTTTGTGGAACTGTCGGATGAGGGCAGGTTTACCGACGCGTCCCACGTTTTGAACCTCGCCAATATCCCGGAAGAGGAACAGTCAGAGGCAGGTCCACGTCTCGCCCGTCAGTTGTTCCAGGTTCTGGACCGCCGCGTCTGGATCGACTGGTCGTCTTTGCCGTCCCGTCCCGACGCGATGGTCGAAAACGGCTCGGAGAAAGCCCAGGCCGGTCAGGTCCGGCGCGATCTGGGCATAAAGCTTTTTGAGGTGGCTGGACGGGCTTATGAAATCCGTCTTGCCCGTTACAGCACCGGTGAGGATGCGGAGCCGGTCTGGCTGTTTTCGCCGCAAACTGTTGAGGACGTCCCACCGCTCTATGAACTCTACGGTCCCAGGGCATTCGAGTACCATATCCCGAAATCGATGCAGCAGGAACTAAGCGGTCTGCGCATTTGGGAATGGGTCGCGGTCCCCATATTGATTGTTCTTCTTATTGGCATTGGCTGGTTCATAAATTGGCTGGTAGGACGTCTGGCCGAAAGAGCGCCCCACGGTTTCCTCAGGACGGCATTTACCCGGGCGGGTGTTCCGCTCGCGCTCTTTGTCGTGGCGATTGTCGCTCAGATATTGCTGCGGCAGGCGATTTCGTTCTCTGGACCAATAACGAGTGTCGTGCAGCCCGTGCTTATCGTCGTCATGACGTCAGGGGTGGGAATCGCCGCTCTTCGGGTCGTCGACGCGATCCTGGACCGGATCACGCTTCGTTACATTGGCGAAATCGACGATACGCGCAGTCTGGACAAACGTGAGCTTTATACATCCATCTACGCACTACGACGTATCATCGTGCTGTTGATGGTGGGATTTGCGACGGTGTTCGTGCTGACCCGTCTCAATCTTTTTGAGTCTGTTGGTCTGACTCTTTTGGCCTCTGCCGGGGTCTTGACTGTTCTGCTCGGTATCGCGGGGCAGGCGGTATTGGGCAATATTCTCGCATCCCTTCAGATTGCACTCGCAAAGCCGGTTCGCATCGGGGACAGCGTTCAATTCGAGGGACACTGGGCCTACGTCGAAAGCATTTTCTACACGTTTATCCGTCTTCGCACATGGGACGAGCGGCGGATCGTCGTGCCGGTCAAATATTTTGTCTCGAAACCTTTCGAGAACTGGTCGGTAAAAGACGCCCGCATTATGAAGACAATCTCACTCACTCTTGACCACTCCGCCGATGCCTCGGTTGTGCGGGAGGCTTTTAATCGTCTGGTGAAGGATCAGGATGGCGTCATAGAGCCGGAGCAGGCGGACTGCATGGTAACCGATCACGGCGAGCGCGGCCAGGAAGTCACGCTTTATGTAATGGCGCCCGACCCCTCCACCGGTTGGGAAACCGAAATGCGTCTGCGGGAGGCGATGATTAAGTTCATTCAGGAAAATCACCCCGACTGGTGGCCGCATGACCGCTACAGCCGCGACGGTACCCTTGTTGAGGATCAGGACTGACCGGTCAAAATGCCAGTCTGTACCCCGCGGCCTCCGCAACGTGGGATTTCTGCACTTCTTCGGACCCTGCCAGGTCGGCAATGGTCCGCGCTACGCGCAAGATGCGGTGGTAGCCCCGGGCACTTAGATGAAACTTTTCAGCGGCGGCAGTCAAAAATGCATCGGCCTCGTCATTCATGCAAACAATGGAATCCAGTAGTTCCCCCTCTGCGTCGGCGTTGACCGTGACGTCATCCAGATCAGAAAAACGTTCGCTCTGTATTGCGCGGGCGGCCTCAACTCTTTGGGCAACGGCTGCACTGCTTTCGCCGGGCGCCATGCTGCCAAGTTCCTTAGGCAGCACGGGCGGTACCTCAACCCGCAGATCAAACCGGTCCATCAGGGGGCCGGATATGCGCCCCATGTAGTCTGAGCCACAGTCCGGAACCCGGGCGCAGGAGCGGTTGGGATCAGCAAGGTAACCGCAGCGACAGGGGTTTGCAGCAGCCACGAGCATGAAACGACAGGGGTAGGTCACATGCGCATTTGCACGGGCCACAACCACGTCTCCCGTTTCAATGGGCTGGCGCAGCGTTTCGAGCACCGCGCGCGGAAACTCCGGAAACTCATCCATGAACAGAACGCCGTTATGGGCAAGGCTGATTTCGCCAGGTTTTGCCCCGCGCCCTCCGCCAACGACCGCGGCCATCGATGCCGTGTGATGCGGAGCGCGAAACGGCCGGTCGCGGTGAATGCCACCCTCGTCGAGCAATCCGGACAGCGAATGGATCATGGATGTCTCGAGAGCTTCGCTAGGTTCCATCGGTGGAAGTATTCCGGAGAGCCGGGCCGCCAGCATGGATTTGCCACTGCCTGGTGGACCTACCATAAGGATATGATGCCGACCGGCCGCTGCAATCTCAAGGGCGCGTTTTGCTTTTTCCTGGCCCTTCACCTCGGAAAGATCCTTATACGACGCGGGCTTGCTGACGGTGCCGGGTTCGGCTGTGGGCAGGACGGAGCGGCCGTTGAGATGATTGACCGTCGCCAGAAGCGTTTTCGGTGCGATAACCTGAACCGAACCTACCCACGCCGCTTCCGCACCGCAGGCCGCCGGACAGATCAGACCGCAATCCGCCTCCGCCGCGGCGAGAGCCGATGGTAATGCGCCAAGTACCGGCACCAGCGTGCCGTTTAGGGAAAGCTCACCTAAAGCCACCTGTTGCGAAACAATATCCGCCGGCACGGCTTCCATCGCGGCAAGAACTGCAAGCGCGATTGGCAGATCGAAATGGCTGCCCTCCTTGGGCAGATCGGCGGGAGACAGGTTTACCGTGATCCTCCGGGCAGGCAGAGCAAGACCCATGGCCGTGAGCGCGGAGCGCACCCTTTCACGGGCCTCCGAGACGGCCTTGTCGGGCAGTCCAACCACATTGAAGGCGGGCAGTCCGGCCGTAATTGCGCATTGGACCTCGACGATTTTGGCCTCAACGCCCTGAAAAGCAACGGTATATGTGCAGGTAATCATGCGGTGTCCCGGAGACTGTGTTCCGGGTTTGAATTGCCTGAATTGCGTTTTCGTTAATTTCCATGAATTCTGCTGGAATTGGTGAACGGTAGCGGTCGGCCGCCATTCGCCGATTGTTGACTGAAATTGTATTTATTGTGACAGTTCCACATAGTATCGGTGTTTTTTAGCGCTCCGTTGTGGGGGCATACAAAGTTGGCCGGAGGAAGCCACGTGACGAAGATAACGCCGTTGGCGGTTTGCATTTCATGTCTGTCCAACGCTGTTTTCGCGGATGAGACGGCTCTGGAAGCCTTTATCGGACATGCGGCCGACGCACAGATTGTGGTTTTGGGTGAGGTCCACGACAATCCTGGGCACCACGAAAATCAGGCCCGTATTGTGGAGGAATTGCAGCCCGGTGCACTGGTCTTTGAGATGATTGACCAGGAAGATGAGGATCTTGTCAACGATCTTCGCAAAGCCGGGGCCGGGCGGGCGAAACTGGCTGAAGCGCTCGACTGGGAAAACAGTGGCTGGCCGGATTTTGACTACTACGCGGCCATTCTGGAAGCTGCGCCGTTCGCGCGCGTTTTCGGCGCTGGGCAGTCGCCCGAGGATATTCGCACCGCGGCCACCGAAGGTGCGGCAAAAGCATTTGGAGTGCATTCCGCCACATACGGTTTGGAACAGCCGTTTTCTGAGGCGGATCAGAAATTGCGCGAACTTGAAATGATGGAATCCCACTGCAATGCGCTGCCGGAGGTAATGTTGCCGGGAATGGTAGAGGTTCAGCGTTTTCGCGATGCCGGCCTTGCGGATGCCGCGCTCTGGGCACGGAACCATGTCGGTGAGGATGGTCGTGTGGTCGTGATCACCGGCAGCGGACATGCCGACGCCCGTTTCGGGGCTCCGGCGCTGATGAGACTGGCGGAACCAGAGGTCAGTGTGCTCACGTTGGGGCAGGGCGAAGGACCGCAGCCTGAGGACCGCGAGTTTGATGCATGGATGACTGCGCCGGCGCCGGATCGGGATGATCCATGTGACGCGTTTGATGACGGCGGTTCCACGGAAGTAGAATAACCCGGATGGTAATACCGGCCTAAACCTCCTATTTCAGGTGGAGCGGGATACGCATAGTGATGGAGGGGTTGCCGTGATTGCCGGAAAGGCCGTTCTGCTGGTCATAGGTGGTGGGATTTCCGCCTACAAGAGTCTGGAGCTCATCCGGTTGCTGCAAAAAGCGTCCGTCCACGTGGTACCGGTGCTGACAAGGGCCGGTTCGGAATTTGTGACGCCTCTTACCGTGTCCGCTCTGGCAGGCAATAAACTCTATTCGGAACTGTTCGACCTCACTGCGGAGTCCGAAATGGGCCACATAGAGCTGTCCCGCAGCGCCGATCTGGTCGTGGTCGCCCCGGCGACCGCAGATTTGATGGCGCGCCAGGTGCACGGGTTGGCGAATGATCTTGCCTCCACGCTTCTTCTGGCAACCGACAAGCGGGTTCTTATGGCACCTGCCATGAATGTGCGGATGTGGGAGCATCCGGCAACGCAGCGCAATATCGATATCTTGAGAAAAGACGGCGTTCTGATGGTCGGTCCGAACGAGGGTGACATGGCCTGTGGCGAATATGGTTTAGGCCGGATGGCGGAACCGGACGAGATATTTGCGGCGATTGAGGCGGCGCTGTCGGATGGACCGCTGAAAGGCAAGCGGATTGTGGTGACGTCCGGTCCGACACATGAACCGATTGATCCGGTGCGCTACCTGGCCAACCGGTCATCGGGACGACAGGGAACCGCTATCGCTGACGCCCTCGTGGCGCAGGGTGCGGAGGTGGTTTTTGTGACCGGACCCGCAACAGCGCCGCGGCCTGAAGGCGCAAAAATCGTCGAGGTCGAAACGGCTTTGCAGATGCGCGACGCGGTGCTTGATGCGTTGCCTGCGGACGCAGCTGTTTTCTCTGCAGCGGTTGCGGACTGGCGAATGGCCGAGGAAAGCGGCTCCAAGCTCAAAAAGGACGGCTCCGGGGAGCCGCCAGCTTTGAAAATGGTCGAAAACCCCGACATTCTCAAAACCGTGTCCAAATTGGATGTGGATCGTCCGCGACTGGTGATCGGCTTTGCGGCTGAGACTGATGACGTCATCGGAAACGCGACTGCCAAACGTCTGAGAAAAGGGTGTGACTGGCTGGTCGCGAATGATGTAAGCCCGGGGACCGGAATCATGGGCGGCACTGAGAATTCGGCAATCTTCGTTACCGACGATGGTGCGGAACAATGGCCGCGCATGTCAAAACGGAACACTGCCGATGCACTGGTGGACCGAATTGTGGAAGCACTCGCATGAGTAACATCGAAATTGCCATCAAGTTACTTGAAGGGTACGACCCGGAACTGCCTCTCCCGTCCTATGCCAGCAGCGGGGCCGCCGGTATGGACGTGGTGGCCTGTCTGGCTTTTGGAGAACGGGAGACAGGGCATGGTATCGCTCCCGGTGAGCGGTGGCTGGTACCGACCGGATTGGCCATGGCAATCCCGGAGGGTTTTGAGGTTCAGGTGCGCCCTCGGTCGGGGCTGGCTCTCAAGCATGGGCTTACGCTGGCAAATTCACCAGGCACTGTCGACTGCGATTACAGGGGCGAGGTGGCAATCATTGTCATCAATCATGGACCCGATGATTTTGTTGTCGAACACGGCATGCGGATCGCCCAACTGGTGGTCGCACCGGTAACCCGCGCCCGGTTTCAGTTGGTCGATACACTGGATATGACGGCACGGGGGCAGGGCGGATTTGGGTCCACGGGATTGGCGAGCCATGGGAAAATACTGGCGTAACCCTCTGAACCTTCAGGCGTTCGCGGCGTGATCCTGCACCTCGCTCTCTTTGGCACGGCGTTCCTTCTGGCGAAACAGCTTGGTGCGGGACGCCGGGCATACCTCCTGATTTGCGTTATTGCGGCGGTGCTCCTTATGGCGCGCTGGGCTTTGCCGGATGGTGCGCCATACGCACTTGATGCTGGAGATTCGATCTCATTTTTGGGCTGGACACTGGTGGTCGCGGTACCCATCGCGGGATACGCTTTTCTAATTCGGACGTTGCGCAGGCGGTCCGGCGTACAGGACGACGGCATCCGGGGAAGCGGGGCAGCGCCGGCACGTCGCGGCCTCGTCATTATTTCTGATGATGCCGCTTTGCGAGAGGATACTTTGGTCGAAATGGGTCGCGTCCCGGCAAGGGACGATCGCGGCTCGTTTGCATGGCGCGGAGAGGATGGTGAAATTGCAGCTCACCTCGCCTGGAGGCTTCAGGGCTCATCTCTGCAAATAGACCTTTTCTATGTTCAGCCGGATTGCCCGGATGCGGGTGTTGCGAAGAAGCTTGTGGAAGCTGCAGAAGAGCACGCGCGTGAGTTGAGATTAAATAAAATTGTCACGAAAATGGGTGACGGTCGGATTGCGGTCGACATGGATGATCTGAGCTTTCGACAGGTTGCCCGGCTGGATCTGGGCGGCGGCGTCGAATGGTCGTGGATGGAAAAGGGCGTGGGATGAGTTTTGAACCGGTTGAACTTGAGCGCTACGCCCGTCATATCGTTTTGCATGAGGTCGGAGGCCCCGGTCAGCAACGGTTGAAATCGGCGAAGGTGCTGGTTGTCGGCGCCGGTGGTCTGGGTAGTCCCGCAATCCTTTATTTGGCTGCGGCGGGAGTGGGCACGCTCGGTGTGGTTGATGACGACACGGTAAGCCTCTCGAACCTCCAAAGACAGGTTATCCACACAACCGACCGGATCGGCCGGTCCAAAATAGAAAGCGCGGGTGACAGTGTCGAGAACATCAATCCCCATGTCGATTTCGTGGGCCACGACGTGCGTCTCGATCAGGAAAACATCGACGGAATTCTTCTGGATTACGATCTGGTCCTCGATGGCTGCGACAATTTCTCTACGCGTTATCTCGTGAACGAAGCATGCGCGCGCGCTGAAAAACCTCTGATTTCGGCCGCCATGGGTCGTTGGGAAGGCCAGATCAGTTTGTTCGATCCCTCCAGCGGTAGTCCGTGCTACAGGTGTGTTTTTCCTCGGCGGCCTGAGGATGGAATGGTCCCCGCCTGCGCGGAGGCGGGGGTCATCGGTGCCCTGCCTGGCGTTCTCGGATCCATGATGGCGTTGGAAGCGATCAAGGAAATCACCGGTGCCGGGACCGGATTGCGGGGGGTGCTTTTGATGTACGACTCGCTCGGTGCCGAGTTCCGCCGTATGCGCACCTCCCCTGACCCAAAGTGCCCGGTTTGTGCGGGCAGCGGCCCTGAATAAAGTGCCTCTCCCGTCGAATTGCTTGCATCCTTTGCCGATTTTGGTCGCGGGGGCTTCAAAAGCGTCCGGCGAACGCCTAGATTGTTTTTCGGCGGGTGCTGACCTTCACGTCTTCGGGGTAGCATCCTAGTGGCCATAAAATCTCTTGAGGGAGCCGGCTCTGTGACTGGTCCTGGCCTATCGCACCTGGTGCCCACCTGTTTATACAGGCTCTCAAGGATCAATCACCCCCACGGTCGCGTCGGGCCCGCCACAGGATAAATCAGAATGAATTTCAAAGCCGTGAAGTCCGAAGCGAGAGCCACCGCTGTCGCCCGTCGAAAGGCTTTGCACGATCCAACCGGCGCGGCCGCCCAAAGGATGGTAGCGTTTGCCCTAGGACTGGCATCTCATATGACGGGCCACGCAAGGGTATCGGCCTACATGCCGATCCGGACGGAGATGGATACGCTTCCTCTCCTGAATGCCCTGCATCAACACCGCCACAAGGTTTGTGTTCCGGTGGTCACCGGGGCCGGTCAGGCGCTCGGGTTCCGTGACTGGCATCCGGGCATTGACCTCGTGAAAGGTGAGTTTGGCGTGCCGGTTCCCGCCGGAGGACCGTGGGTGTGTCCACATCTTCTTTTCGTGCCCCTTCTTGCGTTTGATGAGCAATGCTATCGCTTGGGATACGGAGGCGGTTTCTATGACCGAACTCTGGCCAAACTCTCTTCCATTCACCCAATTCAGGCGTTTGGCGTGGCTTATGCGGGTCAGCAGGTGCCTGAATTACCTTTGGAAAAAACCGATGTTCAGCTTGATGGCGTGGTGACCGAGAGTGGAATTATCCGACCTGACTGAACCTGCGCTTGCCGCGCATGGCCATACAAACTAAGCATGCCGCATGAAAATTCTGTTTCTTGGTGACGTGATGGGGCGTGCCGGACGCCGGGCTGTAGCCGAAACGCTTCCGCGGCTCCGGACGGAATGGTCCCTCGATTTTGTGGTTGTCAACGGCGAGAATTCCTCCGGTGGCATGGGTTTAACCGCGGCCCATGCGGACCTTCTGTTTGAGGCCGGAGCCGACTGCGTAACGCTGGGTGACCATGCTTTCGACCAAAAAGACATGTTCGGTCATGTTGAGAAGGACAACCGTGTCCTGCGACCGCTCAATTACGCCCGCACCGCACCCGGAATTGGAGCGCGCGTTTTTTCCACTGCCAGCGGAAAAAAGGTGTTTGTGGCTCAGGTCCTGGGCCAGGTCTTTATGCGACGCGCCTTCGCCGACCCGTTTTCGGCAATCGATGCGGCTCTGAAACAGGCGCCTTTAGGCAACGCGAACGCGGTCATCGTCGATTTCCACGCGGAGGCCACGTCCGAGAAAATGGCGATGGGCTTTTGGTGCGACGGCCGGGCCAGCCTCGTCGTCGGAACGCATACTCACGTGCCCACGGCAGATACTCAGATCCTTCCTAAAGGCACGGCCTATCAGAGTGATGCGGGGATGTGCGGTGACTACGACAGCGTGATTGGTATGGACAAACTCGAACCCATTTCGCGTTTCGTGACCGGCATGACAAAATCAAGGTTCACGCCAGCGTCTGGTCCAGCAACTCTAAGCGGTGTGTTTGTCGAAACCGACGATGCCAGCGGCAAAGCCGTCAAAGCCGTGCCGGTACGGGTGGGCGGACGCCTTTCCGCGTCCGGACCTGGCCCGCTCGCCTGATCCGACACGGGCATTGCCTGAAAAAATTGCAGCAGTGGAAGAATCGTTGAGTATGATCCTCGGATACGACATTTTCCTCCATCGTGTTGTTGGAGCATCTGACCGTCGCACTTACCGTCTCCCACTGACAGCATGGTTTTGTAACAGGGTACCAGTTTGACCGACATCATTGGCTCGCCACTCTTCCCAGCCATTTTTACGCTTGTGGTCATTGTGGCAATGTTCGTGTTTTTCCTGCGCGAGACCTTTTCAACAGAGGTTACCGCATTGGCGGGAGCGTCCGTGCTTGTGGTGGGAGGGGCCATTCCAACGGACGAGGTTCTGGATGTGTTCTCGAACCCGGCACCCTGGACCATTGCGGCCATGTTTATCCTGTCGGGTGGGCTGGTCCGGACCGGGGTGCTGAACAACATTTCCCGTCTAATAAACGTTTACGGCGGGACCAATCCGAAGCTGGTCGTGGCGGCTTTTGGCCTCATGGTGCTGTTTTCCTCGGCCTTCATGAACAACACGCCGATTGTTCTGGTGATGATCCCGATCACCGTGAAGCTCGCCCAGACACTGGGAATTGCCCCGTCGCGGCTGCTGATCCCGCTTTCCTACGTTGCAATCATGGGGGGGCTCTGCACCCTTATTGGCACCTCGACCAACCTCCTGGTGGACGGCGTGGCGCGATCGGCGGGTCTTGAGCCGTTTTCGCTGTTCGAAATCACGCCTCTGGCGCTCTGCCTCGCGGCAATCGGTTTCATCTACATGCGCCTGGCCGTCCCCAGTCTGCTGCCGGATCGGGATTCCATGGTGGATATGCTTGGAGCCCGGAAGAAGAAAATGAAGTTCTTCACCGAGGTCGTGGTTCCCCAGGGCTCACCACTCATCGGTGACAAAGTGATGGAAATCCAGCTTTTCAAACGCGAGGGCATGCGCGTCATTGACGTTTTGCGTGGTGAGGAAAGCCTGAGACGTCAGTTTCCTGACGTCGTCCTCGCCGAGGGTGACCGGATCGTTCTGCGCACCGAGATGGAAGAGCTTCTTGGCCTAAAGGACTCCAACAAGGTAACACTTGTGGACCGGGTTGGCTCCAAAGAAACCACAACGGTCGAGGCTCTTATCTCGCCGGACTGCCGCCTTGTGGGACGGTCTTTGGGGTCCCTTCGTCTCCGGCGTCGCTATGGTGTCTACCCCCTTGCCGTGCACAGGCGAAACCAGAACATCGGCCGTCAGCTTGATGAGGTCGTGGTCCGGGTTGGGGATACGCTGCTGCTTGAAGGGTCTCCGCAGGATCTTCGTCGCCTTGCGACCGATGTGGACCTGATCGACATTTCCGAGCCAACCGAACGGCCCTATCGCCGCGAGATGGCGCCTTTTATGGTTCTCATTCTGGCTGCTGTCGTCGGAATTTCGGCTGTTGGCTGGGCACCGATTCATGTCCTCGCGTTGATCGCGGTTGCCGTGGTTCTCGTCACGGGTATCCTCGATGCGGACGAGGCGTTCGGCTACATTGACGCGCAGCTCATGGCACTGATTTTTTCGATGCTCGCCGTTGGGATCGCGCTCGAACATTCCGGAGCGGTCAGTTTGATCGTGAACTTTCTGGCGCCAAGTCTGTCCCAGCTACCGATCTGGGTGACGCTGATGCTCGTGTACATGTTGACGTCAGTGCTGACCGAAATGGTGACCAACAATGCCGTGGCCGTGGTGATGACGCCTATTGCTATTGCCCTGTCGCAAAACCTTGGGATTGATCCCCGGCCGATGGTGATTGCCGTTATGGTTGGGGCCAGTGCAGCTTTCGCGACTCCAATTGGATATCAAACCAATACACTCGTTTATGGCCCTGGCGGATACCGTTTCTCGGATTTTCTGCGGGTCGGAATTCCGATGAACCTCATCTTCGGTATTTCTACATGCGTTCTTATACCGATCTTCTGGGATCTGTAGTGAGTGCGCGCATGGCGCGCATTAACCAATGTGATTTACAATTCTTGATGGATTTTAGCTAACCTGTCACAAAATTGGTCTCAATTTGAATGGGGTGGGGACTATGTTCATCAGGATAAGACAGGATTTTGCCAAGCGTGAGCGTATTCGCAGCGAAGCGCGCCGGGTTATCAGGAAATATGGCCTTCTGGCGAGGGAGCAGGCGGAAATTTCGGCGAATGAGGATGACCTGTCCCGTTCGGAGCGCCGCCATCGCGAGGCGGTGGCAAGGGCCGTAGGCGGCATACTCGTCGATGACGAAAGACTGCTGCAACCTGTTTAGGTATTGGAATCCACTGTCAATCGTATCGGGATTGGTTCGGGCGCAGGACACTCCTGTCGTGAGTACACCGGACGGCCTGGTATGGCGCGTGCAAAACCCCAATAATGGAGCGAACAAACGCATCTGAGTGTGTGTTCGCGGTCTTGTGGACTTGTACACGGGGGCGGACGTCGACTATAAGCCCTTTCGTTCCTGACCAGCTACGCAACGGAGACCATCATGGCAGGCCATTCAAAATGGGCAAACATTCAGCACCGCAAAGGCCGACAGGATGCAGTGCGCTCAAAAATGTTCTCCAAGCTCTCCAAGGAGATTACGGTCGCTGCCAAAATGGGCGATCCGGATCCGGAGAAAAACCCGCGTCTGCGCCTGGCGGTCAAGGAAGCGAAATCCAATTCGATGCCCAAGGACAACATCGACCGCGCCATCAAAAAAGCGGTGGGTGGTGACAGCGAAAACTACGATGAAATCCGCTATGAGGGCTACGGGCCCAATGGCGTCGCTGTCATCGTCGAAGCGATGACCGACAATCGCAACCGGACGGCCTCCAGCATTCGCTCTACCTTCGCAAAACGCGGTGGAAACCTTGCTGAAACCGGATCGGTTTCCTTCATGTTCGACCGCAAGGGACAGGTTGTTTATCCGGCGGATGTAGGTTCCGCCGACGATGTCATGATGGCAGCGATCGATGCGGGAGCCGAGGATGTCGAGAGCGGCGATGACGGTCATGTCATCTGGTGCGCCGATACGGATCTGAATGATGTCTCCAACGCACTTGAGGAGACATTGGGAGAGTCGGAAAGCACCAAACTGGTGTGGAAGCCTCAGACCACGACCGAACTGGATCTTGAGGGTGCCCAGAGCCTTATGGGACTGATCGAGGCGTTGGAGGATGATGACGACGTCCAGTCTGTTACCGCCAATTTCGAGATTTCCGACGAAATCATGGCTCAGCTTTAATTCTTTCAACCTTTTTTTTACGGTGCCGCCATGCTGACACCCTGTTGGGGTGATCGGCATTCGTGCTCGTGAGAAGACAAACAGGCCCCGGGTGAAAACGAAAATTTCATTATCGGATTCTGACGAAAGGGATTGGCCATGAAGGGTTTTCCTGCCAAATTGCCCGCAGAATGGGGACGTTGATGAATCCGGGTAAAATGTTCACCTCAATTTTGGTGTTGGGGTATTTTGTTTGCGGCGCTGCTTTCGGGCAGGATGCGTGGCTGGCTGGTCAGGCCAGTTATGCGGAGCGTATCGCAGTCAAGCCTGGCGCCATGTTTGAAGCGGTCCTGCAGGACATCAGCAGGGCTGACACCCCCGCCGTTGAGGTCGGACGTTTCAAGGCCGAGACGGATGGCGCACCACCATTCGAATTCTCCATCCCCTACGACTCCAGCCTGATCGATCCCAAAAAGACATACGCCGTGACCGCTTCGGTGCTTGAGGAGGCCGGGCCGGTTTTGTCGTCGCAGACCATGCAACTGGTTCTGACGCGCGGTGCGCCGGATCATGTTGAGATTATCATGAAGCCCGTAACGTCAGGCCGCGTGCTCATCGGACCGCGGAGCGACATGCAGCATTCTGATGACCCGGAGGCCGAAATCATTTTGGCTCAGGCTGAAGTCGCGGAAACGGATGTTGAAGACGCGGACGAAGATGTAGAAGACGGGAAAGAAAAGGAACCACCGCGTCTGAGCGGCATGGTAGCCTACAGCGAGAATGGCGGACTGTTCACTGACTGCGAGACCGGCATCGCTTTCCGTGTTGCAGAGGAGGGTGACCACGAAGCGCTGGAACATGCCTATGTGGCCGCTGGAAACGGACCTGGAGTGCTGAAACTTGCCAGCGTCGAGGGGCATACCGAAATTCCCGGCGACAATGATGATAATGCGGAGCCTTTGGTTTTCATCGACCGCTTTGTGGGTATCTGGGCTGAACGCGACTGCGAGAGCTCGGGCAGCGAGCTCGGCCTGACCAATTCCTACTGGAAATTCAGCAAGCTGGGCATGACCATGCTTGGCGATGATTATCCCGCTGCCGAACCCCATCTGGTGCTGCGTAGCGAGGAGTCACGGTTTTCCGCGACGGTAGGCTGCAACCAGATCATGGGCAGTTTTGCGCTAAACGGCGAGAGCCTGACATTTGGACCGGGGGCCGCCTCCACACTGATGGCGTGTGAGGGTGAACTGAGCGACAACGAGGAAATCCTCGGTGAGGTGCTGAAAGAAACGCGATCCTGGGACATAACGGATGACCAACTGCAGCTCTTTGATGAGGAGGGCAACTGCATAGCCCTCCTGACCCATGTCCCGGTTGCCGAGTAACTTCTCCGGTTTCAGACAACTAGAGTGGAATTGGGTGTTCGCGGTAAATGGCGGCGATATCATCCAACACATCATCGCTCAAAACGATTTCGGTCGACGCGATGTTGGTGGCAAGCTGCTCCATAGTGGTCGCTCCGATAATCACCGACCCCATGTGCGGCCGTGATGCACAGAAAGACAGCGCCATTTGCGCGGGGTCGAGACCATGTTTCGCCGCCACTTTGACATATTTGGAAACGACTGGAGTTGACCACGCGCTTTTGCGTCCTCCGAGTTCGGAATTGATGTCCATTCGCGAACCCTTGGGCACCGAACCGCCTTCATATTTACCGGTCAGCAATCCTGCACCCAAGGGCGAGTAAGCCAGCAACCCGATGTTCTCGTGATGACACAGTTCCGCCAGATCGAGGTCAAAGATTCGGTGCAGAAGGCTGTATTCGTTTTGGATCGAAATCATCCGAGGACCGTTGGTTTTATCAGCCCTTTCAATCCATTTCATGCACCCCCAGGCCGTCTCATTTGAAACGCCGAAGTGGCGGAGTTTGCCTTCTTTGACCAAATCGCCTAGCGTACCGAGGATGTCGTGGAATTCCTGATCCAGACCTGTTGTCTGACCGGACGGATCATACTTCCAGTTCTGGCGGAAGTGGTAGGAGCCGCGATTGGGCCAGTGCAGCTGGTATAGGTCGATCCAGTCGGTGCGCAACCGCTGCAGGCTGCCCTCAAGTGCCGGCCGAATATGGTCCGCCGTGATTGGTCCGCCGTCGGGGCGGGCGGTCCTGTTGCCGTTGCCCGCGATTTTGGTGGCGATCACGACGTCCTCACGGCGCGAGGAGTTTGCGATCCAGGATCCGATTACCCTTTCGGTGTCTCCCGCGGTTTCTTTCGAGACCGGCGTGGTCGGATAGATTTCAGCCGTGTCTATGAAATTGATACCATGATCCAGCGCATAATCGATCTGGGCATGGCCCTCGGCTTCCGTGTTTTGGGTGCCCCAGGTCATGGAACCAAGGCAAAGTATGCTTACCTCCAGGTCGCTGGACCCGAGTTTGTGTTTTTTCATCCAATTTGCTCCGTTTTGCCCCGTAGTGATAACGGCTCCGAAGGCCGTTTCAAAGCATCCCTGGGTCCAAGTATTGTTGAGGTTACAGCCTGTGTCGGGCCTATCTCCCGGACCGTTCCGGTATGAGGCCACGCGGCGCGAAGCGAAGTACGAGCAGCAGGATCAGTCCCATCAGGAACGGGCGCATATGTGCCGCACTGTCGAGCAGATGAGTTCGGAGACCGTTGTCTGCGTCCATACCTGCGGTCAGAAGGTTCATCAACCCGCTGCCGAGCGGTTCGGCCATGACCCAAACGTACCAGATCAGGAATGCGCCAAGTATTGAACCCCAGTTGTTGCCTGAACCGCCCGCGATAACCATTACCCAGATCAGGAACGTATACCGCAACGGATTGTAGGAGGAGGGCGTGAACTGTCCGTCCAGAGTGGTTAGCATCGCGCCCCCAATGCCCACCACCGCGGACCCCATCACAAAGACCTGCAAATGCCTTCGGGTTACATCCTTGCCCATTGCTTCGGCCGCATCCCGGTTGTCCCGGATGGCACGCATCATACGGCCCCAGGGCGAATGCAACGCGCGCTGCGAGAGCCACATGAGAATCCCGAGTACCGCCGCAAACAGCAGGGCGTATTCCAGCCTGACAACAATGGCCGATGCCGTCTGAACATCCGTCTCAAAACGCGCGGCGAGGTCGATGATCCACTGTTCCGCCTGAAGGTCGCGTTCGTAAGGTACGGGGCGGGGCAGGCCGGTGACATTTTTCACACCGCGCGACAGCCAGTCCTCATTTTTGATGACCGCGATGATGATCTCAGAGATGCCGAGCGTCGCAATCGCGAGGTAATCCGACCGCAAACCGAGCGCAATTTTTCCAACAATATATGCGGCCCCAGCAGCAAAGAGACCGCCGACAGGCCATCCGATCAGCACCGGCAGACCAAGACCACCCAGATACCCTTCGGACGCTGAATTGACCGCCTCGATTGCCTCGGAGGCTGGATCGAGGAAAAAGCGCATTACCACATAGCCGGCAAAAACGATGATCAGGGTTGCTGGCCCGCGAAGCCCGGGAAGTCTTTCTCTAACAAAAAGCGCAAGTGCAATCGTGCCGACAATTACGAGAGCCGCGAGCCCAAGATTGATGCCTCCGGCGGACCATGCCGCGGGGACCGGAGGCATGGCGGTCAAAACCACACCAAGACCACCCAGGGCGGCGAAGCCCATAATACCAACGTTGAACAGGCCGGCGTATCCCCACTGGATGTTAACGCCTAAAGCCATGACCGCGGAGATCAACCCGAGGTTCAAAATCGCCAGCATCACCGTCCAGCTTTGGCCAAACCCGACGGCCAGAAGGAGTAGAGCCATCGCCGTGTAGAGCAGGGGAATGCGCCACTTGTCGAAGAAACCGCTCATATCACCCGCCCCTTGAATATGCCCGTCGGCCTGACCAGCAGCACGACCACGAGGATGATGAACGACACGGCGAACTTGTAATCGGTGCCGAGAAGCTGAACGAGGCCCTCTGGTGCCATGTCGGCTGGAACTATCAGCGTGATGAAGCCCTTCCAGGCGTATGTGACCATGACCTCGGAGAAGGCAACAATGAAGCCTCCTGCTATAGCGCCCAGCGGCTGTCCAATTCCGCCAACGATCGCCGAAGCAAAAATCGGCAGGAGCAGCTGAAAATAGACGAATGGTCGGAACGATTTATCGAGCCCGTAGAGCACGCCGGCAATGGTCGCCAGCGCCGCTGCGAGGATCCACGTAATCCGGACGACGCGATCCGGGTTGATACCTGACAGCAGCGCAAGATCCTCGTTATCGGAATAAGCCCGCATCGCTTTGCCGGTTCTGGTTTTTTGAAGAAACCAAAAAACGAATGCGACCACCGCAACCATGACAACCACTGTGATCAACTGGCTTGTCCGAATGGCCAGCCCCTGGTCGAGCCCCGTCAGTTCCTTGAATTCGTTGACCTTGAGTACAAACCGTTCGCCATCTGCGAACCGCTGATCTCCGGTGCCGATGAAAATTCTTGTAATGGCGTTGTACATGAACATGACGCCAACGGAGGCCATGACGAAAACAACAGGCGCGCTGCGCTGTTTTCGATAGAACCTGTAGACCGCCCGGTCGGTGACGAGTGCTACGGCCATAGCAATCAGAATGCCGAAGGGAAGCGCGAGCAGGGCGGTCGGTAGAGGACCGAAGGACACGCCCATCGCGTGGAGGCCCCAGGTGATCATAATTGTGGCCATGGTTCCCAAAGCCATCATGTCGCCATGCGCGAAGTTGGAGAACCGCAAAACAGCGTAGATCAGGGTGACTCCGAGTGCGCCAAGTGCCAACTGCGAGCCGTAGGATAGCGCCGGGATCAAAACAAAGTTTGAGAGCAGAACCAATGCGTTGAGGATGTCGGTCATTATTGTGCCTTAACCCCCAAGGAATGTTTTTCGAACCTCCGGATTGGCCATCAGGGCCTCTCCGGTGTCGGTGTAGCGGTTGGCCCCCTGGACGAGAACGTAACCCTTGTCCGCGATATTGAGCGCCTGGCGCGCATTCTGCTCGACCATCAGGATAGCGATGCCAAGCGCGGCAATTTCGAGTATATTGTCAAAAAGTTCATCCATCACGATGGGAGAGACTCCCGCTGTGGGTTCATCCAGCATAAGTACCTTGGGTTGCGTCATGAGAGCGCGCCCCACAGCGACCTGTTGCCTTTGTCCCCCGGACAACTGCCCTGCGGGTTGGGAACGTTTTTCTTTCAGAATTGGAAAAAGGTCGAAAACACGGTCCATGGTGCCGGAGAAATCGTCATCACGGATATAGGCGCCCATCTCGAGGTTTTCTTCGACGCTCATATTGACGAACACATTGTTCGTCTGCGGCACAAAGCCCATCCCGGACTGGACCCGGTCCTGCGGTGTCAGATTGGTTATGTCACGGCCGTCAAGTGTAACGCTTCCCTGCCTCAGCTTGAGCATGCCGAAGACAGCTTTCATCGCAGTGGATTTTCCCGCGCCATTGGGGCCGACGATGACGGCTATTTCCCCCTTATCGACCGCGATGGTGCAGTCATGCAGAATGTCTGCGGCACCGTAGCCGCCGGTCATGTTTGTGCCGGCAAGGAAACTCATGCGGTCACGCCCCTTTGCGGTTTGTTTTTGAGTCCCCGGCCCAGATAGGCTTCGATGACCGCCTCATTGGCCATAACCTCATCCGGCTTGCCAACGGTGAGAACCTTTCCCTCCGCCATCACAATCACCGGGTCACAGAGCCGTCCGATGAAGTCCATGTCGTGTTCAATCATGCAGAACGTATAACCCCGTTCACGGTTCAGGCGCAGAATGGCGTCTCCGATCGTATTGAGCAGTGTGCGGTTCACGCCCGCGCCCACTTCGTCGAGAAAAACGATTTTGGCGTCGACCATCATGGTGCGTCCAAGCTCAAGCAGTTTTTTCTGACCACCGGAGAGATTCCCGGCGAGTTCGTTGGCCACATGGGAAATCTCGAGGAATTCGATCACCTCGTCGGCCTTGGCGCGAACCTCCGCTTCCCGTGCCCGCACTGTTCCGCTTTTGAACCAAGTATCCCACAGCGTCTCGCCTGGCTGGTTGTCAGGCACCATCATCAGGTTTTCTCGGACCGTCAGTGTCGAAAACTCATGCGCGATCTGGAAGGTCCGTAACAGGCCCTGGTGAAAAAGCTCGTGTGGCGACAGTCCCGTGACATCCTCGCCATCGAGGTACACGTGACCGGATGTCGGAGTGTAGTGTCCGGCGATAACGTTGAAGAGGGTTGTTTTTCCGGCGCCGTTTGGACCGATAAGACCCGTTATCGACCCTTTGGCAATTTCGATGGAGGCACCGTCAACGGCCCTAATGCCGCCGAAATGCATGTTCAGGTTGTCGACTCGGATCACTGGGTGATTTTCCCGTAATGCGGAACCGGCCCCAGGAGGGGCCGGTTTGCAGCGTTATCAGCGGTAGCCGATGTTTTTGACGGCGTTATCTTCGATCTCGTACTCGCGGTACGAGCCTGCCGCCTCGCCCGGTCCGATCAGCTCGACGCCGGATGCACCGGCATAGTCGATGTCGGTACCGGCAGCCGCCAGTTCCATGCCGCGCGCCAGATCACCAGGCAAAATGACTTCGCCCGGAGCGTTTGCCACGTCCACGATTTTGTCGCGGATAGCCGTGCGGTCGGTCGAACCGGCGGCGGCCGCAGCCAGTACGATCAGCGCGGCGGCGTCATAGCTCTCAGGCGCATAGGTCGAGGTGGGGTCAATGCCTGCGGCTTCGGCGATTTCAAAGAACTTCTCGGTTCCCTCACCCTCAGTGCCGGGAAGGGTGCCGATCACCGCGCCGTTGATGTCGTCACCAACGGAGTCGATCAGGCTCTGGCCGTACATGCCATCGGGGAAGAAGAAGCTGTCAAACGCTCCGGTGTCGATGGATGCCTGGACGATACCTACGCCACCCTGGTCGACGTAACCCGCAACAACCAGATGCTCCGCGCCGGACGCCTGAAGGGCGGCAACCTCGGCGGAATAGTCGCCTTTGCCGTCCTCGTGCGCGGCGTTGATCGCTACAGTTCCACCTTTGGCCTCATGGGCAGCGGCAATCGCGTCGGCGAGGCCCTTGCCATAGTCGTTGTTGGTGTAGGTGATGGCGATGTTGGTGATGTCACGCTCGGCAAGAATGTCGGCGATAATCTCACCCTGGCGGGCGTCGGACGGAGCCACGCGGAAGAAGTACCCGTCATCCTCGATTGTCGAGAGTGCGGGGGATGTGGCGGATGGTGACACCATGACAACACCGTTGGGAACGGCCACGTTATTCGCAATCGCGGTGGTAACGCCCGAACAGTCGGCACCCATGATCGCGACCACGTTGTCCGAGGTGATGAGCTGTTCAGCCGCGGTCGTGGCAGCTGCGGCGTCGATACAGGTGCTGTCGCCGCGGACCACATTGTAGTTGGTCTCACCGGCCTCGGACGCTTCGGCAAAAGCGAGCTCGGCCCCGGCGGCCATGCCGGGCGTGATGGATTCCAGCGGGCCGGTAAAGCCCAGAATGATGCCTACATTGACATCCTCGGCGACGGCGGAGCCCGCTACCAGAACGGACGCGGCGGAAGCCAGAAGCAGTCTTTTCATTTTAGTCTCCCTGGAGAAACGGCAGTTATAATTTGATCGTTCCGCGACCGGCAAAGCCACCGGCAGGGAATCATCCCAAGTACCTTATATCTTTGATTTTTTTGCGCAAGCGCCGCTGGCACCACGCGCCGGTTCAGCGGTGGTGTCAAAAAACCGTGCGCGGTCAGGGGCTTGCGCCGGTGCGGACGAATAAGCCTTCCCGGGGATTAAACGAGACCGCTGGAGATAAACCTTTCAGAGACCGCGCGGAACGCTTCGGCCTCTTTGCTGTCCGGGGCCGTGACAACCAACGGCGCGCCACCGTCGCCGGCCAGCCTGATCTCTATATCCAGCGGTATTTCGCCAAGGAAGGGAAGGCCGTGCTTTTCCGCATCGGCTCTCGTACCGCCATGTCCGAAAATATGGGCCTCATGCCCGCATTCCGGACAGATATAGGCTGACATGTTCTCGATGAGCCCCAGGACCGGTGTCTTCGTTTTGTTAAACATGTCGAGCGCTTTCCGTGCATCAAGCAGAGCGACATCCTGCGGCGTAGACACCACCACCGCGCCTGTGATCTCGTATTTCTGGGAAAGGGTCAGTTGGACGTCGCCGGTGCCCGGCGGCAGATCGACGATGAGAACATCCAACTCTCCCCACTGCACCTGACCCATCATTTGCTGGAGCGCCCCCATGAGCATCGGACCCCGCCAGACGACGGCCTCATCCTCTTTCAGCATGAGGCCGATGGACATGAACGTGACACCATGGGCACGCAGCGGCAGAATGGTTTTCCCGTCCGGCGATTTTGGCCGGTCATGCGCTCCCATCATTCTGGGCTGGCTGGGTCCGTAGATGTCGGCGTCCAGCAGGCCGACTTTTTTCCCGGCCTGCGCGAGCGCAACGGCGAGGTTCGATGCCACCGTGGACTTGCCCACGCCACCTTTGCCGGAGCCGACCGCTATAATGCGCTTAACCCCCGCCACCGGTGCAGGCCCGGAGGAGGGGGTGGGGTGACGACCAACCTTCAGGGAGGGTGCGGGTCCTTTGGGGGCAGCAGGGCCATGGGCGGTAAGGATCGCACTGACGGTCTCGACGGAGCGAAGTGCCTTGACCGCCGCTTCCGCTTTGGCTCTGACCGGTTCCATCCGGTCCGCTTCCGCAGGATCAATCTCAATTACAAATTTGACGGTTCCGCCCTCAATGGTAATGGCGCGGGCCATGTCCGCCTCGACAAGGTTCTGGCCACGTCCGGGAACGGCGATTGCGCTGAGGGCTTCGATAACGGCGTCGCGGGTGACGGGCATGCGGTTTCCTTGGTGCAGGCTGTTTCAGAAGTTGCCCTTTAGATCATGTGAGCAGGCACGATGGGCAAGGTGTTTTTAACCATTTTTAAGTTTTTCAGCTTGCCGGTTGCGTTTGCGAAGTGTACTTGCGACCTGCTTCACATAACCTTCACAATGCTGAAAGGTCTTAGCTAATCTCTTTATTAACAAAGTGTTAACTGCCATGCATGAGGTGCATGGCCGTATTGAGCATTCAGGTAGTTGTGGGAAATCGGATCCGGGCTATATTGCACTGCAGCAGGTCGACGCAGGTATGGATGCAACTGTTCCGGTCGGTCTGGAGAGGCAACGGCACCTCGCGGACAAAAGGTAACCCGCACGCGGGAACCCGAAACCACCGTCGAAGGTCGAGGCCACAAAACGAGTAGTTCGCTGTCTGTCGAAAGCGGCAGTGATGGATTTGGTGGATGTCCGCGGTTGGATCATTCGCCGTGTACCGCCTGGTTGGATTTCCCGCTTGGCAACTGTTGAGGATTAAAAAGATGGCTTACGCATCCCACACTGCAACTGAAACCACACTGATCAAAGGTCAGGGTTTTGTCGAGCGTCTGGTAAAAGCTTTCGCTGATTACCGTGAATACAGCCGTACCTACAATGAACTGAATTCGCTGTCCGATCGTGAACTTCAGGATCTGGGCATCAGCCGCGTCTCCATTCGTGACGTTGCCTACGGCGCTGTCTACGGCGAGAAATAATGCTGGCCACGCCTGCCGGGCGGCAGGTGTCACGGGCGCGGGTCCCGGCTACTAACCCGCCGCTTCCTTCGTAGCACCGGCCCCATGTGGCCGGTGTTCTGCGTTTCAGCCCCCTGGTCTTTGGCGGATGTTGTCCGGCAGCCATGTTGCCAGGTCCGGAACGGCTATCAGGATGAAGACCATCAGCACCATGATCAGGAACATGGGTATCGCCGCTTTGGCTATGAAATTCATCTCGTGGCCCGTCATGCCCTGCATAACGAACAGATTGAAGCCGATCGGAGGCGTGATCTGAGCCATCTCGACGACCACCACGATAAAGATGCCAAACCAGATCAGGTCTATTCCCGCATCCCGGATCATTGGTTCGACCACCGCCATGGTTAGAACCACGGAAGAAATACCGTCGAGAAAACACCCCAAAATGATATAGAACACCAAAAGAGCCATAAGCAGCTCAAACCGGCTGAGTTCCAAACCCGCGATCAGATTGGCCAGCCCACGCGGCAGCCCGGTGAAGCCCATCGCCAGCGACAGGAAAGCCGCGCCGGCAAGGATGAGTGCAATCATTGCCGATGTGCGTGTCGCGCCCATGAGACTGGAGCTAAACGTCCGCCAGTTGAGCGAGCCCTGCGATGCGGCCAGGACCAGCCCACCCAGAACCCCGAACGCCGCCGCTTCCGTCGCCGTTGCAAAGCCGAGATACATGGATCCGATCACTACCGTGATCAAAAGAATGACCGGGATCAGAAACCTTGAATTTTTGACCTTGTCCGCAAAACTCAATCCCGCCTCCCTGTCCGGCGCCCAGTCGGATGCGGTTTTGGAATAAATCGCGACATAGCCCATGAACATCGCTGCCAGAACAATCCCCGGGATCACTCCGGCGAAGAACAGTTTCGTGATGCTCTCATTGATCGTCACTCCATAAACGATCAGCGTCAGGGATGGCGGGATCATCAACCCAAGCGTGGCCGCTCCGGTAAGGGTACCCACCACCATCTTCTCGGGGTAGTTTCGTCGGCGGAGTTCCGGGATCGACATTTTGCCCACGGTCGTCAGGGTCGCGGCGGAAGACCCGGAAACCGCCGCAAAAATCGTGCAGCCCACAATGTTTGTATGCACCAGCCCCCCTGGAAGCCCGGCCATCCAAGGCGCCAGGCCCCGAAACATGTCTTCCGACAGTCGCGTTCTGAACAGGATTTCGCCCATCCAAATAAACAGCGGCAGGGAGGTCAGGGTCCACGAGGATAACGCCGACCAGATGGTCGTGATCATCACGTCGCCAACGGGCCGGTTGGTGAACAGTTCCATGCCGAACCAGGCAACTCCCATCAGCGCAAGCCCGACCCAGACGCCGGTCCCGAGCAGGAGAAACAGAACAAACAGGAACAGCATGATGACCGAGAGATCGCCCATGATTAATCCCCCGTTTCCTGATCGACGGCATCAACCGTGATCCGGTGGCCGCCTGAAAAGACGACATGAAGTAGATGGTCGGTCATGGCGATGGCCAAAACGGCCATTCCGATCACCATGGACGACTGCGGTATCCAAAGGGGCGATGCGTCCTGTCCCTGGCTGACATCGTTGAATTTCCACGACCAGTACACAAACCGCACGGAATACCAGGTTACATACCAGGAAATCGCCGTGCCGATCCCAAAACACCAAATCTCGAGGGCGCGACGTGTCGTTGCACTCACGGAATTCAGCAGGATTGAGACCCGGATATGCGCACCGCGGTGCAGGGCATGGGCAAAGGCAAAAAACGACGCCCCAGCCATGCAGTAGCCCGCATAATCCGGTGCGCCGGGGAAGACCTCCCCGGTCCAGCGGGCGAGCATCTGAATGACAATCAGCGCCAGAATGGCGATCAAAAACAGCGATGCAACAATCCCTGATCCCAGATAGATCAGATCAAGAGCCTTACGAAGTCTCGCCATTCAGTACCTCGCCAGTATGTAAATGCCCGCCCGGACTGCCAGGCGGGCTGTAGTCCAGATTATTGAGCCGCCTTGAAAGCGTCGATCACCGCCGCACCCTCATCGCCGACTGATTCGAGCCAGTCCGCGCTCATTGTCGCGCCAATCTCCACGAGGTCTGCCTTGAGCTGATCGCTTGCCGGTTCCACCGTCATGCCACCCTCACGCAGCCCGTCCACGGTGAACTGCGTGTAGTCCTTCGACCGTTGCAGACCAACTTCGGCGGCGGTTTCGGCACAGGTCAGCACAACTTCCTTGTTGGCGTCGGAAACACCATCCCAGACATCGCTGTTAACGAAGACGTAATTACGCGGCAGCCAGGCATCGACCTCATAGAAGTGCGACAGGCTCTCCCAGACCTTCCGGTCGTAGCCGGTGGCACCGGACGAAATCATGGATTCCGCCACACCGGTCGCAAACGCCTGGCTGATTTCCGCCGCTTCAATGGACACGGGCAGCATCCCGGTCAGCTCCGCAAGACGTGCGGTGGCATTGTTGTAGGACCGGAATTTAATACCTTCCATGTCCTCAACCGAATTAACCTCCCGGTCAAAATACAAACCCTGCGGCGGCCATGGCACGGAATAGAGAAGCGTCAGGTTCTGTTCCGCCAGAATTTCCTCAAGTGAAGGGCGGGCCGCACTCCAGAGCTTCTCCGCATCATCGAAAGAAGTGGCGAGGAACGGCACGGAATCATACCCGAACAGCGCGTTTTCGTTCTGATGGCTTGAGAGCAGCCGTTCGCCAATTGGAGCCTGCCCGGTCTGAACGGCCCGTTTGATGTCGTCTCCGGCAAAAAGCGAACCGCCGGGATGGGTCACCACCTCAATTTCCCCACCCGTGCCCTCGGTGATACAGGCGGCGAACTCCGCACCGGTTTCAGAGTGAAAATTGGAAGCGGAATAGGCCATCGGCATATCCCATTTCTCGGCATTTGACGCGCCCGCCGCAAAAACGAAAGTGGCCGACAGCGCCAGCGCCGTCGTGGATTTTGCAATTGCCATCTTCATATGATCCTCCAGTGAGTGTCCCAATCCGTTACGCAAACCGGTTGGGTGAGTAAGGTTGCAGGTCGATATTGGGCGCATCGCCCATGATGAGTCCAGCCACCAGCCGCCCGGTCTTCGGGCCGCCGGTCAGTCCAATGTGATGGTGCCCATAGGCCGTATGGATGCCGGTTTGCCCGATTTCCCCGATTAGCGGCAGACTGTCCGCTGGGGCAGGCCGGTGTCCCATCCATTCATCGGTGGTATCCCAGGAGAGGTCGGCGAAAGTTTCGCGGACCTTTTTTCGAATGAGATTGAACGGCGCTTCGGTGGCCTCTGCCTCCAGCCCTCCAAATTCAACCACGCCTGCGCAGCGAAGACCGTCTTCCATCTGAGTGGCCACAAATTTCCCTGCTGTCACCATATAGGGCCGGGACAGCGCAACGGACGGGTTCCGGAATACAATATGATACCCGCGCTCGCTTTCCATCGGCACATTAAGGCCAAGCCTGTGGGCCAGCGATTTGGACCAGACACCCGAACTTAGAACTGCTGCATCACACTGTATTTTGCCCTGGTCGGTAAGCACCGCCGCGATTTGGCCGTCCTGAAGATCGAAGTCCTTCACCTCGGATTTAACGAACGTGCCGCCGGAATTTTCGAATTGCTTCGCCAGAGCCTGAACATACCCTCCGGGACTCGTGACAAATCCATGTCCGTTCACCAGCGCCAGCAGGTTTACGGCGCGGCCAAAGCCCGGCTCATCCTCGCGAACGGCTTCGCCCTCAACGATATCTGGTACGAACCCGGCTTCCCTGCGCAGTTCCCACACGTATGAGTCCGCTTCGAACGCGGCCCGGTCCGCATAGGCAAAGCCGTATTCAGACGGTTTCACAAACCTTGCCGCGATGGTGCCGGTTGCGAGAGCCTGATGCTGTTCAAGACTGTCACCCGTGATGCCGGTCAAACCCTGCGCGATGCGGCGGGTATCTTTGTCATTGGCATGTTTGAGATAGTTTCGAAGCCACGGAGCCAGCTTCGGCAAATAGGACCACCGCAGGAAAAGCGGAAAATCAGGATTGAACAGCATACCAGGAGCTTTTACCACCAGACCCGGTGTTGTGACCGGCACCATTGAGCAGGACGCCAGAATTCCGCCGTTGCCGTAGGACGTGCCGCTGGCAGGCCCCGTGCGATCGATCAGCGTGACGTCCGCACCAGACCTTTGCAGCCAGATTGCGGCCGAGACACCCACAATGCCCGCTCCAATTACGGCAACTTTCCGGTGTCTGGTCGTCAATCGCTGCTCCATTTCCTTCGTTGAGTGGCGGTCAGCTTACGGACGGTCACCGGATTGGAAAGAGGTAAATCGTTGATTCGAAATACCGACGTCGTTTCCATCGTTGCACGACTGTTCTTTGCAGCCATTGCGCGCATGGTGCCCAATTGAGCGGCATGAGCCGTCCCGACGTAGTGGCTTCAATAACCCTGGATTTTTGCCGGTTTTTTGCTTGACGCCTCCGCACCGTGTCCGTAAGAGACCCGCGCAACGGCGGAGTAGCTCAGGTGGTTAGAGCAGCGGAATCATAATCCGCGTGTCGGGGGTTCAAGTCCCTCCTCCGCTACCAAAAATTCCCTTACATTCTCGAGTTTATCGGTTTGGGCTGGAGGTCTTTCCGCCCAATGACCGGGTCCCGGTTCAGGTCAAACCTGCCAATTCCTGTGAAGACAGCCATGTCCGTGAAATTCCTCTCAAAAAAAGGCGCTGGAAGCCTGCAGTGCCGGGTATTAAACCTGAAAGCAGATTCACTGGCGCTCCCGTACGCGGCGAGCCAAAAAAATCAGGAACTCCGATGAAACAGATCAACGCCGTCGTCTGGGGCGAAAACGTGCATGAGCGGACCAACAAGATCGTCGCTGAAATCTATCCTGATGGCATGCACGGGTGTATCGCTGCAGCCCTGAATGAGGCTGATGGGATCAATGCAACCACGGCAACACTCCAGGAGCCGGAGCATGGTCTGACCGTTGAGCGGCTGGCCGAAACCGACGTGCTGCTCTGGTGGGGACATGCGGCGCACGGCGACGTAGAAGATGAAATTGTTGAGCGGGTGGCCGATGCGGTCAACGCCGGCATGGGGCTGATCGTGCTTCACTCGGGTCACTTCTCCAAGATCTTCCGCCGTCTGATGGGGACACCGTGCAACCTCTCCTGGCGTGAGGCCGGTGAGCGGGAACGCATCTGGGTCACGTCGCGTCAGCACCCCATTGTTCGCGGACTGCCGGACCATTTTGAGCTGGAAAGCGAGGAAATGTATGGCGAACCGTTCGGTATTCCGGAGCCCATGGAAACCGTCATGATCGGCTGGTTTCAGGGCGGCGAGGTATTTCGGTCCGGTGTGACCTATCGGCGCGGAGCAGGGAAGGTCTTCTATTTCCAGCCGGGCCACGAAACCTATCCGACCTATCACGACGCGAACATCCGCACGGTGCTCCGCAACGCGGTCGCGTGGGCCTACAACCCGGAGGCACGCATTCAGGACGTCAATGCCGCGCCGAACCGTTCGGTTGAGGACGCACTGGAGGCCATCGAACAGAAAGGGCCGCGGCTGCACGAGGACGGCGAGGAGGGTTTTCGGTGAGCGCCCAACGCATCCGTCTGCTGGTTGTGGGGACGGGCGGTATGGCCCGGGCCCATGTCGAGGCGTTCAGCGCGATCGATGGCGTGCAGATCGTGGCCGGTATCGATCGTGACGCCAATCGGCTGGCTACTTTCTGCGATGAGCATGGCATTGAAAAGCGGTTTCAGTCCGTCGATGAGGCACTGGAATGGGGCGAATTTGATGCCGTTACCAACGTGACGCCCGATGCGGTTCACTTTGTGACGACCCTGCCTTTCCTCGAGGCCAAAAAGCACGTTTTATGTGAGAAACCCCTGGCAGTTACCCACGCCGACGCATCCCGGATGGCGGAGGCCGCGACCAATGCTGGCGTCGTCAACATGGTCAATCTGACCTACCGCAATGGCCCGGCAATGCAAACGGCGGCCAAAATGGTCGCATCCGGCGACATCGGCGAGGTTCGTCACTTTGATGCGTCATATCTGCAAAGCTGGCTGACGCAGGATGCCTGGGGCAAGTGGGACGAGGAGGAGCAGTGGCTATGGCGTCTTTCCTCAGCCCATGGATCGAAAGGCGTGTTAGGCGACGTCGGAGTGCATATCCTCGACTACGCCACTCACGTGGCGGGCAGCGCCGTTGCGTCCGTATCGTGTCGTCTGAAGACTTTCGACAAGGCGCCTGGTAACCGGATTGACGACTATGTTCTGGACGCGAATGACAGCTGCATGATGCATCTTGAACTGGCGAATGGTGCGACCGGTGTACTGCATGCCTCCCGCTTCGCCTCCGGACATATCAACGACCTGTCCCTCAGCATTTACGGGGACAAGGGGGGGCTTGAGGTCCGGGCAACGCATGGGGTCAATACCCTGCGCGCCTGTACCGGAGAGGATCTTCTCGAAGGAGTCTGGAGAGACGTCGAGATACCCGAGTCCGAGCCCTGGGTTTTCGAGCGCTTCATTTCCGCCATACGGGGCGAGGGCCCGATGGATCCGGATTTTGCCCGGGGCGCCGACCTACAGAAGGTTCTCGACCTCGCTGTTGAGTCGGACGAGGCAAAGGGCATAATCACCGCCGTCCAGGCTTAGGCTCGTTCAAGACGCCTATAGAGGTCGGCCAATACGGGTGGAAGCCCGGGCGCCAGATCCTCCGCGATCAGGCCCGGGCCGAACTGTCGCCCGGCCTCACCATGTATCCAGACCGCGGCACAGGCGCCCTCGAACGCCGGCATGCCCTGGGCAACAAGCCCCGAAGCAATCCCGGTGAGGACATCCCCCGAACCGGCCGTCGCAAGCCAGGGCGGAGCGTTCGAATTGATCGCGGCCCGCCCGCCGGGGCCGGCAATCACCGTGTCAGACCCTTTCAGGACCACAATTGCTCCGGAGAGTTCAGCCGCCGCTCTTGTGCGCGTGACCTTATCACTGTCATCCGATGAGAGATCAGGAAACAGGCGTGCGAATTCTCCGGCGTGCGGCGTCATTACCACCTCTCCAGCGTTTTCGCGAATTGCAGCAAACAGCTCCGCCTGGGCGTACTCGAACAAGCTGATCGCATCCGCATCGAGCACTGTGGCCCGGTTCGCGGCAAGCGCGGTCAGCACAAAATCCCGTTTGCTCGGGTCAGTGCCAAATCCCGGACCAAGCGTTACGCTCGAAAACCGGCTGTCATTCAAAACACCCGCCAGATCGTCAGTCGTATTGACCTCCTTCAACATAACAGCAGTCAGATGCGCCGCGTTTTCCGCCAGCGCGTCGGCCGGGCTCCCAACGGTTACAAGTCCAGCGCCCGCTCGCAGCGCGGCCATGGCAGACATCCTTGCCGCCCCTGTCCGGGTTGCTGGACCCGAAAGGACAAGGGCGTGACCGCGCGAGAACTTGTGACCGCCAGCCCCTGGCACTCTAAGCTCGAACAGCCATAGATCAGGCGTATTCTCCGATAGGTCGCGCGGCAGGCTGTCCAGCACCATTTCCGGGATGCCAATGTCGTGGAGATAAACCTCGCCGCACAGTCCGCGTCCCGGTTGAAGAAGATGGCCGGGCTTTTTGCGGAAAAAAGTGACGGTCGCGTCGGCCCGTACGCAGGCTCCTGGTGCCTTTCCGGAACTGGCATTTAACCCGCTGGGAACGTCCACCGCGACTACCCGGGCTTCACTTTTGTTGATCCGCTCAACGAGGTCTGCCGCAACACCTTCCGGCGCCCGGTTCAGTCCGGCACCAAATATGGCGTCAATGATGACACCGTCCTCGGGCAGAGGATGGTCAACGCCTTGTATTCTGCCGTGCCACCTGTTTTTCGCGGTCGCCGCATCGCCCTTCAGGGCCTCAACGTCTCCAAGCGTAAGTACACTTACATCCCGACCCGCCGATGCCAGCAAGCGGGCCACGACGAATCCGTCGCCTCCGTTGTTTCCTGGCCCGGCAACTACGGTCACCGGTCCGGTCGGTGCAATGCTGGCTGCAACATCCGCCACCGCACGACCGGCGTTCTCCATCAGCGTCATGCCTGGAATTCCCGACCCAATAGCAAGTGCGTCGGCTTTGCCCATCTGTTCAGCGGTCAGCAGTTCATGCATGTGACACCCTCCCGGATCGTTTGCAGGCTTCGATAACATGAGGAAACCTGTCCTCAAACAGGGCCGCAGTCAAAGGCTGCGGGAAGGCGGTCACAAACGCTGCAAACCTGCTGGACGTCACAATCGATTTGCGGCAATCCTCGGTGTAAATTCATTGTGGGTTCAAAAGGGACTGGGCAAATGCTGAAATTTACCGAGGAACACGAATGGCTGCTGCTCGACGGTGATGAGGTTACCGTCGGCATCACCGATCACGCCGCCAAACAGCTGGGTGACCTGGTTTTTGTCGAACTGCCCGAAGCCGGGGCGGTCGTGGCCAAGGGTGACGAAATCGTCACTATCGAATCCGTGAAGGCTGCCAGCGACATCGTGGCTCCGCTCGACGGCACGATCACGGAGGTGAACGAGGCGATTGTCGAGGATCCGGCAAAGGTTAATGAGGACCCGATGGAAATCGGCTGGTTCTTCAAAATGACCCTCAATGACGCATCCGACATGGACGGCCTCATGGATGAGGATGCGTATCAGGAATTTATTGCCGACTGATTTGATCGGATAAATGCATGCTCAGGGACACGCGCGGCTGCAGGTCGCGCGCCGTCTAAACCATTGGTTAGTACGTCGGAAAACTGTCTAAAATCCTCCAAACCCGCGTGGAATTTACCGCCGCCTTGTTGACCTGGTGCGTTGCGGCATATACCCGTAGCAGAGGTCGGTGACGACCGGATGTTCAAAACCAGTGCTCGGGACGGAGGTGCCGCTTGGAAGAACTGTTAAGGGAATATCTCCCCATCCTGATTTTCCTGGGTCTTGCAATCGCTCTCGGCCTGGTTTTGTTGCTGGCGGCGGTTGTGGTGGCGGTCAGCAATCCCGATCCGGAAAAGACATCCGCATACGAGTGCGGCTTCAACGCATTCGACGACTCCCGCATGAAGTTTGATGTCCGGTTCTATCTGGTCTCGATCCTCTTCATCATTTTTGACCTTGAGGTCGCTTTCCTGTTTCCCTGGGCCGTGAGCTTCCAGTACATCGGCGAGTTTGGCTTCTGGTCGATGATGGTATTTCTTGCGATCCTGACCATAGGATTCGCGTATGAGTGGAAAAAAGGAGCGCTGGAGTGGGAATGACCGACAGTTCCGCAGCACTCGCGACACAGGCCGGAGCGGACAAGGAGGCAACCGCCCGGATGCTTTCCGATGAGCTTGCCGACAAGGGCTTTCTCGTCACCTCCACCGCCGGTGCGATCAACTGGGCCCGCACGGGCTCCCTGCACTGGATGACGTTTGGTCTGGCGTGCTGTGCGGTCGAAATGATGCACACCTCCATGCCCCGCTATGACCTTGAACGGTTTGGAACGGCCCCCCGCGCGTCACCGCGCCAGTCCGATCTGATGATCGTGGCCGGTACGCTTACGAACAAAATGGCGCCTGCCCTGCGCAAGGTTTACGACCAGATGCCGGAGCCGAGATACGTGATCTCCATGGGCTCCTGTGCAAATGGCGGTGGATATTACCACTACAGCTATTCCGTGGTTCGCGGCTGTGACCGGATTGTTCCCGTGGATGTCTACGTGCCAGGCTGCCCGCCAACGGCGGAGGCGCTTCTCTACGGAATTCTGCAGCTTCAGCGGAAGATGCGGCGTACCGGAACCATCGTGCGATAGGATCCTCGTTTGGGTGAAATAATGGACAGAGCACTTGACGATCTCCGCGAAGTAATCGCCCTCCGCAAAGAGGATGCGATGGTCGAGGCGGTCGCCGCACATGGCGAGCTGACGATCACCGTCGCCGCAGGGGATCTCGTCGATTTTGTGGATCATCTGCGTGCGGACGGCGCCTGTCGTTTTACGACGCTTATTGATGTGACGGCTGTGGACTGGCCGGACCGTGAGAAGCGGTTCGAGGTGGTATACCACTTCCTGTCCATGCACCTGAACCAGCGGATCAGGGTCAAGGTTTCCGTCCGTGAAGGCGAGCTGGTGCCGTCCATCGTATCCATATTCCCCGCCGCCAACTGGTACGAGCGGGAAGTCTACGACATGTACGGTATCCTGTTCTCCGGTCATCCCGATCTGCGACGCATTCTCACCGATTACGGTTTCCGCGGACATCCGCTGCGCAAGGATTTTCCGACCACCGGTTATGTGGAACTGCGCTACGACGAGGAACAGAAGCGCGTGGTCTATGAGCCCGTAACACTGACGCAGGAATACCGGAAGTTTGACTTCATGAGCCCGTGGGAAGGGGCAGAATACATCCTCCCCGGTGATGAGAAGAAAGACGGTGCGTAATGGAACTCGTGGTATATCTCATTTTTGCGGTTCTGCTGGTTGTCCCGGCCTGGAAAATTGTGGGCCGCTCCGGCATGCACCCGGCATTTTCGCTGCTGTTTCTTATTCCGCTGGTGGGTCTGATTTTCCTCTGGGTTCTCGCGTTTCGCAAATGGCCTGGTGACGAGGGGAGCGAATGATGGACGGAGCAGGTAACGACGTCCTGACGGGCGAGCAAAACATCCGCAACTTCAACATCAACTTCGGTCCGCAGCATCCCGCGGCCCACGGCGTCTTGCGTCTTGTGCTGGAGCTGGATGGCGAGATCGTTGAACGCTGCGATCCGCATATCGGTCTACTTCACCGCGGCACCGAAAAGCTGATGGAAAGCCGCACCTATCTTCAGAATCTTCCATATCTGGACCGTCTGGATTACGTGGCTCCAATGAACCAGGAGCATGCTTGGTGTCTCGCGATTGAAAAACTGACGAAGACTGAGGTGCCCCGTCGTGGTTCGCTGATCCGCGTGCTTTATTCCGAGATTGGGCGTATTCTGAACCACCTCCTGAACGTGACCACCCAGGCAATGGACGTGGGTGCGCTTACCCCGCCGCTCTGGGGCTTCGAAGAGCGCGAAAAGCTAATGATTTTCTATGAGCGGGCTTGTGGAGCGCGGCTTCACTCCGCTTATTTCCGTCCCGGTGGCGTCCATCAGGATCTGCCCCAGGATCTGGTGGATGACATCGCAGCCTGGGCGAAGGAATTCCCCCAGGCGCTTGATGACATTGAGAGCCTCATCACGGAAAACCGCATCTTCAAGCAGCGCAACGTTGATATTGCCATCGTCAGCCAGCAGGAATGCCAGGATCTTGCCCTGTCCGGTGTCATGGTGCGCGGCTCCGGTATTGCCTGGGATCTCCGTCGCTCGCAGCCTTACGAGTGCTATAACGAGTTTGATTTCAAAATTCCGGTCGGTAAAAACGGTGACTGCTATGACCGCTACCTCTGCCGTATGGCCGAGATGCGGGAAAGTACCCGGATCATTGAGCAGTGCATTGAAAAACTGAATGACTGCAAGGGCGGCGAGGTCATGACCCGTGGCAAGCTGTCACCGCCGAAACGCACTGACATGAAAACGTCGATGGAAGCCCTGATCCATCACTTTAAGCTCTACACCGAAGGCTTCCATGTGCCGCCAGGTGAGGTGTATGCCGCCGTTGAAGCTCCGAAAGGGGAGTTTGGCGTCTATCTGGTGTCCGATGGAACCAACAAACCCTGGAAAGTTAAACTGCGCGCCCCCGGCTATCCGCACCTTCAGGCAATGGATTACATCTGTAAGGGCCATATGCTCGCTGATGTTTCTGCCGCGCTGGGTTCGCTCGATATCGTGTTTGGTGAGGTCGACCGGTGAGTGCCCATCCTGAATTTCGACTGAACGGCAGGAAAGGACGTTCCTGATGCTGCGCCGTCTACACCCCGAACAGCCCGAGAGCTTCGCGTTCACCCCTGGCAACCAGGAGTGGGCTGAAAAGCAGCTGAGCAAATACCCGCCCGAGCGGAAGGCGTCAGCCGTGATTCCACTGCTGTGGCGCGCCCAGGAACAGGAAGGCTGGGTCACCAAACCGGCGATCGAAAGCATCGCCGACATGCTCGACATGGCCTCGATCCGCGTGCTTGAGGTTGCAAGTTTTTACTTCATGTTCCAGCTGCAACCCGTTGGTTCGGTGGCGCATATTCAGATTTGTGGCACCACGTCCTGCATGATCTGCGGTTCTGAAAACCTTATTGAGGTATGCCAGGCGAAAATCGCAGCCAATCCGCATGAGATTTCTGCTGACGGCAAATTCTCATGGGAAGAGGTGGAGTGTCTCGGTGCATGTTCCAATGCGCCCATGGCTCAGATCGGCAAGGACTACTATGAAAACCTGACCGCAGAGCGCCTCGGTGAGATCATTGACGCGCTTGGACGTGGCGAAGTGCCGCGCCCGGGACCGCAAAACGGTCGTTTCGGTGCCGAGCCGTTCGGTGGTCTGACGTCCCTGACCGAGGGCGAGCGCCGTTATTCCGGCAACGCCTCGGTCGGTCTCGCGGAATACGGGCAGGATACGATCAAACGTATCGACGGGACCGAACCCGCCCTGAAAATGCCCATGCTCGACTCTGCCGCCCCGGTCGCGACGGCCGGCACCGAAACGGATTCGGTGCAGTTGATGGATCAGCCGGAGCCGGTGGAAGATGACGGTCTCGATGCTGAAAAGCCCGAAACCAATTCCGAACACAAAGCCATGGAAGAGGCTGCCGAAGCCGACGAGGAAAAGGTCATCGGCAAATTCGATGAGGAGGAAGCTGAGGAGATCGGGACCCGTCCCGAGACACTGACCGCTCCCCGGGGCGGTCAGGCGGATGACCTCAAGAAAATCAAGGGTGTAGGCCCGAAACTTGAGGAATCCCTCAACAAGCTGGGCTTCTACCACTTCGATCAGATTGCCAACTGGACGGAGGAGGAGCTGCTCTGGGTCGACTCCAACATGGACGATTTCAAGGGCCGGGCTTCCCGCGACGACTGGGTCGGACAGAGCAAACTGCTGGCCGCCGGTGAGGAAACCGAGTTTTCCAAACGGGTGGACGACGGAGATGTTTACGACTGACGATTGCACTCGTCGGTTGCGTTCATGCCGCTCCGTGCGGCATGTAAAAAATTGAAATGTACAGGCTTTTCAGGCCGGGATGTAGGGACGAACACCGATGCTCGCTGATAAGGACAGGATCTTTACCAACATATACGGTATGTTTGACCGCACGCTTGCCGGTGCGAAGTCCCGCGGCCATTGGGACGGCACCGCTGACATCATCCAGCGGGGCCGGGACAAGATCGTTGAGGAGATGAAGGCAAGCGGCCTGCGCGGTCGTGGCGGCGCCGGTTTCCCGACGGGTCTAAAATGGTCGTTTATGCCCAAGGAAAGCGATGGCCGGCCACATTACCTGGTCGTAAACGCCGACGAGTCCGAGCCGGGCACCTGCAAGGACCGCGAGATCATGCGCCACGACCCGCACACGCTGGTCGAGGGCTGCCTGATCGCCGGTTTCGCCATGGGGGCCAACACCGGGTATATCTACCTTCGTGGTGAGTATATCCGCGAGCGCGAGGCTCTGCAGATCGCCATAGATGAGGCGTATGAAGACGGCTTGCTCGGCAAAAACGCCGCCGGTTCCGGGTGGGACTTTGACCTCTACCTGCACCATGGCGCCGGTGCTTATATCTGCGGAGAGGAAACCGCTCTTCTTGAAAGCCTTGAGGGCCGCAAGGGTATGCCGCGCCTCAAGCCGCCTTTCCCGGCAAATGCCGGCCTCTATGGTGCACCGACCACCGTGAACAATGTGGAATCCATTGCCGTCGTGCCGACCATTCTGCGGCGTGGGGCAGGCTGGTTCGCCGGGTTTGGCCGTCCAAACAATGCGGGCACCAAGCTTTTTGCCATCAGCGGTCACGTCAACCACCCCTGCGTCGTGGAGGAGGAGATGTCGATTTCCCTTCGCGAACTGCTGGACAAACACTGCGGTGGCGTCCGGGGCGGTTGGAAAAACCTTAAGGCCGTAATCCCAGGCGGATCATCCGTGCCCTGCCTCCCGTCGCACGTTTGTGGCGACGCCATCATGGATTTCGACTGGCTGCGGGAACAGCGCTCCGGTCTGGGAACGGCCGCCGTGATCGTCATGGATCAGAGCACGGACATCATCAAGGCGATCTGGCGCCTGTCCAAGTTCTACAAACATGAAAGCTGCGGTCAGTGTACCCCGTGCCGTGAAGGGACTGGCTGGATGATGCGCGTCATGGACCGTCTGGTCACCGGCGATGCCGAGCCTGAGGAAATCGACATGCTGCTGGACGTGACCAAGCAAGTCGAGGGCCACACGATCTGCGCGCTGGGTGACGCGGCCGCCTGGCCCATCCAGGGCCTGATCCGCCACTTCCGGGACGAAATCGAGGACCGCATCGCACACAAACGCGGCGGCCGTTCCGGCGCGGTGGCGGCCGAGTAATGGAGGTTACCCGGAACATCCGGTCAGCCCTGCCGACGCGCGTCGAACTGCGTGCGAGCGGCAACACTGGCACCTCTTTGTTCCGGAAATCTATTGAAAAAGCAGCACAGTGGCGCGACAGCGGTTGTGCCGACGTGGTAGCGGAGTGACAAAATGAGCGATCTGCGCAAAATCATAATCGACGGTGACGAGATCGAGGTCGATCCGCGCATGACACTGCTGCAGGCCTGCGAGGTTGCCGGTGTCGAGGTGCCGCGTTTCTGCTACCACGAGCGACTGTCGATTGCCGGAAACTGTCGCATGTGCCTCGTCGAGGTTGTGGGCGGACCGCCCAAACCGGCCGCTTCCTGTGCCATGCAGGTCAAGGATCTGCGTCCCGGGCCGGAAGGCGCGCCGCCCGAGGTGAAAACCAAGTCCCCGATGGTCAAAAAGGCCCGGGAAGGGGTTATGGAGTTCCTGCTCATCAACCACCCGCTCGACTGCCCCATTTGCGACCAGGGCGGTGAGTGTGACCTTCAGGACCAGGCGATGGCCTACGGGGTCGATTTTAGTCGGTACCGCGAACCCAAACGCGCCGCGATCGATATGGATCTTGGTCCGCTCGTTGGCACATGCATGACCCGTTGCATCTCCTGCACCCGTTGCGTGCGGTTCATTACCGAGGTGGCCGGCATTCCCGAACTGGGACAGACGGGACGTGGCGAGGACAGTGAAATCACCTCCTATCTCGGCGCGATGCTCACGAGCGAGATGCAGGGTAACGTAATCGACCTTTGCCCGGTTGGCGCTCTTACGTCGAAACCCTACGCATTTACGGCCCGTCCTTGGGAACTGACCAAGACGGAATCTATCGACGTGATGGACGCGCTCGGATCGAACATTCGTGTGGATACCAAAGGCCGCGAGGTCATGCGGATCCTGCCTCGCAACAACGATGGCGTAAACGAGGAATGGCTTGCCGACCGCTCCCGGTTCATCTGGGACGGACTGCGCAGACAGCGTCTCGACCGGCCCTATGTGCGTCGCGACGGCAAACTTCAGGCCGCAACCTGGAATGAGGCGTTCGACGCAATTGCCGAGGCCGTGAAGGACAAAACCGTAGCCGGTGTTGTCGGTGATCTCGTGTCGACTGAGAGCGCCTTTGCATTGAAGCAGTTGATCGAGCGTCTGGATGGCCGTATCGAGTGCCGCACCGACGGCGCCAAACTGCCTGCCGGTAATCGCGGCGCCTATGTCGGAACGGCACGGATCGAGGACATCGATAGCGCTCAGGCAATCATGCTGATCGGCACGAACCCGCGAAAGGAAGCACCGGTTCTCAACTCACGCATCCGCAAGGCCTGGCTGAATGGTGCGAAGGTGGGACTGGTCGGTGAGAATGTGGACCTGACCTATCCTTATTTCCACGCGGGAACCGGTCGTGAGGCTTTGGCCGGACTGCTCGACGGTGACCACAAGGATGCGCTCGGCAAGGAAACCGTCGTCATCATCGGTCAGGACGCCTTGCGCGGGGACGATGGAGAAGCCGTACTCGCCGCTGCCATGAAGTTTGCGAACAACACCGAGTCACGTTTCCTCGTGCTGCACACGGCCGCGGGCCGCGTTGGTGCCATGGATCTCGGCTGTGTCACGGACGGCGGCATGGATGCGGCGGTTGACGGGGCGGACGTGATTTACAATCTCGGCTGCGACGAGGTCGACATGCCGGACGGGGCTTTCGTCATCTACCAAGGCAGCCACGGCGACCGCGGCGCGCACCGGGCGGACGTGATCCTTCCAGGGGCTGCCTATACCGAGGAAACCGGGATTTTCGTCAATACCGAGGGCCGTCCACAGATGGCCATGCGGGCCGGCTTCCCGCCGGGAGACGCGAGGGAGAACTGGACCATACTGCGGGCCCTGTCTGGCCGCCTTGGTGTCACGCTTCCCTTCGACGCAATTGGCATGCTCCGCAGCGCGATGTTTGCGGCGGCTCCACATCTGGCCCGGATCGACGACGTTCCGGAAAATGCCTGGACCCTGGTGGAAGGCGGCGATATGACGCAGGCGGATTTTGGATCGGCCGTGGGCGAGCATTACCTGGCCAACCCGGTCATGCGGGCGAGCACCGTTATGGCTGAACTGGCAAAACTCGCGGAACAGCGGGATCACCCCATGGCGGCGGAGTAGGGTATGGAAACCGGTTTTTTCGATACGGGCCTTGGCATTTTTGTCGTGATCCTCTCCCAGTGTATGCTGGTGACCGTGATGGTTCTGGTCAGCCTCGCGTTCCTAATGTACGCCGACCGCAAGATCTGGGCTGCGGTCCAGATGCGTCGCGGACCAAACGTAGTTGGCCCCTGGGGCCTTCTGCAAAGCTTCGCGGACTTCCTGAAATACATAGTCAAGGAGATCGTGGTTCCCGCGGGTGCGGACAAAACCGTGTTCTTCATGGCCCCGATGATTACGTTCGTCCTGTCGATGATCGTCTGGGCCGTGATGCCGTGGAACGAGGGATGGGTCATCTCCGATCTAAATGTCGGCATTCTGTTCATTTTCGCCATCTCCTCCCTTGAGGTTTATGGCGTCATCATGGGTGGCTGGGCCTCAAACTCCAAATATCCGTTCCTTGGATCCCTGCGGTCAGCTGCGCAGATGATCTCCTACGAGGTCTCCATCGGTCTGATCATCATCGGTGTGCTCGTTTCGACCGGGTCGCTGAACCTCAGCGACATCGTGCGCGCCCAGGACGGCGATCTTGGAGCGTTCAGCTGGTACTGGCTGCCGCACCTGCCGATGGTTTTCCTGTTCTTCATCTCGGCCCTGGCTGAGACGAACCGTCCGCCTTTCGACCTGCCGGAAGCGGAATCCGAGCTCGTGGCCGGTTACCAGGTTGAGTATTCCTCCACACCGTTCCTGCTCTTTATGATCGGCGAACTGATGGCCGTGGTCTTCATGTGCGCGCTCATGTCGATCCTGTTCTTCGGTGGTTGGCTCTCGCCCATCCCGTTCCTTCCGGACGGTCTGCACTGGATGGTGCTGAAAATGGGCTTCTTCTTCTTTATCTTCGCGCTCGTGAAAGCCGTTGTGCCGCGCTACCGCTACGACCAGCTCATGCGGATTGGCTGGAAATTCTTTCTGCCGATGAGCCTCGCCTGGGTCGCTCTGGTTGGTCTCTTCGCACAGTATGGCTGGTTCTGGGGCGCATATCAGCGCTGGACTGTAGGAGGCTGAGGCAATGGCATTCACGATCCAAAAAGGCCTGCGGTATTTCTTCCTCGCCGACTTTTTCGGCGGGTTCAAAATGGGCATGAAGTATTTCTTCAAGCCCAAACCGACCCTGAACTACCCGCACGAAAAAGGCCCGCTCAGCCCGCGTTTCCGTGGTGAGCACGCGCTTCGCCGGTATCCCAATGGCGAGGAACGCTGCATTGCCTGCAAGCTGTGCGAGGCGATATGCCCGGCACAGGCCATCACCATCGATGCCGAACCGCGTGAGGATGGCTCCCGTCGAACCACCCGCTACGACATCGACATGACGAAATGCATCTATTGCGGTTTCTGTCAGGAAGCCTGCCCGGTGGATGCGATCGTTGAGGGCCCGAACTTTGAGTTTGCCACCGAAAGCCGCGAGGAGCTGTTCTATAACAAGGAAAAGCTGCTCGATAACGGCGACCGCTGGGAAACGGAAATCGCGCGCAACCTGGAACTGGATGCTCCGTACCGATGAAAGGTAAATGACAATGGGTTTTGCGACCTTCGCATTTTACATGTTCTCGACCGTGGCGGTGATATCCGGGTTCCTCGTGATCTTCGCCCGCAACCCGGTGCATTCCGTGCTCTGGCTCATACTGGCGTTTTTCTCCGCCGCAGGGCTTTTCGTTCTGCTCGGCGCTGAATTCGTCGCGATGCTCATGCTGATCGTCTATGTCGGTGCGGTCGCGGTGCTGTTCCTCTTCGTAGTGATGATGCTCGACGTGGATTTTGCAGAGCTGAAAGCAGGTATGGCGAAATACCTTCCGGTAGGTCTGCTGATTGGCCTCGTTCTGCTGATCCAGCTTGGGTTCGCCTTCGGCGCGTGGGAGGTCACCGACGAGATGCTCTCCATGCGCCAGGCTGTGACACCGGCGCCGGAGGTCACGGAGAACACGGCGGCTCTCGGTATGCTCCTCTACACGCGCTACGTGTTTCTCTTCCAGGTGGCGGGGCTCATCCTGCTCGTTGCAATGATTGGCGCCATCGTTTTGACACTGCGCCATCGTGAGGGCGTCAAACGACAGAGCGTGGTGTCACAGATGTACCGCGATCCGAAGGAAGCCGTAGAGCTTCTTGATATCAAACCGGGGCAGGGCGCATGATTGAACTCAGTCACTTTCTAACCGTTGCTGCCATTCTGTTCGTCACGGGCATTTTCGGCATCTTCCTGAACCGGAAGAACGTCATCATCATCCTGATGTCGATCGAACTGATGCTGCTCGCAGTCAACATCAACATGGTCGCATTTTCCGCTCATCTCGGTGACCTGGTCGGACAGGTCTTCACGCTCTTCATTCTGACCGTTGCCGCCGCTGAGGCAGCCATCGGCCTCGCCATCCTCGTCTGCTTCTTCCGCAATACCGGAACGATTGCGGTTGAGGACATCAACGTGATGAAGGGGTAAGGGAACATGACCACACTTATTCTCCTCGCCCCGCTGTTCGGCGCACTGATCTGCGGCTTCGGCTGGAAGTTCATCGGTGAGAAAGCCGCCATCTGGACCGCAACGGGTATCCTGATTGCCATCGCTCTCCTGTCCTGGGTGGTTTTCCTGACCTTCCACGGCGATGCGGAAAGCCATCCGCTGTTCCGCTGGATCGTTTCCGGTTCGATGAGCGCCGACTGGGGCGTACGCATCGACCGGATGTCAGTGATCATGCTCGTCGTGGTCAACTCCGTGTCGGCCCTCGTGCATGTCTACAGCCTTGGCTACATGGATCACGACGTCAATTTTAAGGAGGGCGAGAGCTACAAGCCGCGGTTTTTCGCGTACCTGTCCTTCTTTACCTTCGCCATGCTTGCGCTGGTCACGGCCGACAACCTCCTTCAACTGTTCTTCGGCTGGGAAGGCGTGGGTGTCGCCTCCTACCTGCTGATCGGTTTCTACTACCGTAAACAGAGCGCCGGAGCCGCTGCGATGAAAGCCTTCATCGTTAACCGCGTGGGCGATTTCGGCTTCCTGATGGGGATCTTCGCGATCTATTTCCTCGTTGACTCCATCCATTTCGACGACATTTTCGCCGCCGCTCCCACCCTTGCGGAAACCCAGATCACCTTTCTTTGGCGCGATTGGAATGCGGCCGAGGTCGCGTCGTTCCTGCTCTTCATCGGAGCGATGGGTAAATCGGCACAGCTTCTGCTCCACACCTGGCTGCCCGACGCGATGGAGGGCCCAACGCCCGTGTCCGCCCTGATCCACGCCGCAACCATGGTGACGGCAGGCGTCTTCCTTGTCTGCCGCATGTCTCCGGTCCTGGAATGGGCTCCCGCCACGCTGACATTCATCACCTTCATGGGTGCGGCGACCGCGTTCTTCGCGGCGACTGTGGGTCTCGTCCAGAACGACATCAAACGGGTCATAGCCTATTCCACCTGTTCGCAGCTCGGTTACATGTTCGTTGCAGCAGGTGTCGGTGCCTATCCGGCGGCGATGTACCACCTGTTCACACACGCCTTCTTTAAGGCACTGTTGTTCCTTTGCGCAGGGTCCGTGATTCACGCGATGCATCATGAACAGGACATGCGAAACTACGGTGGCCTGAGGAACAAAATCCCCTACACCTTCTGGGCCATGGTCATTGGCACACTCGCTATCACCGGTGTCGGCATTCCGCTGACCCATATCGGTTTTGCCGGTTTCCTGTCCAAGGACGCAATCATCGAGAGCGCCTGGGCCGGTCACAACTCCGCTGCCGGCTTCGCGTTCTGGGCACTTGTGATCGCGGCATTGATGACAAGTTTCTACAGCTGGCGTCTGATTTTCATGACCTTCTTCGGAAAACCGCGTGGCGATGCGCATACCCATGATCACGCGCATGAAAGCCCCAACAACATGCTCATCCCGCTTGCCATCCTTTCGGCAGGGGCGATCCTTTCAGGGATGATCTGGTACGGGGGCTTCTTCGGTCACCATTATGAGGAGTGGTTTGGTAACGCGCTTTTCTTCGGCCCCGAAAACCACACCATTCACGATGCACACGAGGCGCCGGTCTGGGTGAAGGTTTCGCCCTTCATCGCCATGGCAATCGGTCTGGCTGTTGCCTACTGGTTCTACATTGCCAGCCCGTCCATGCCGCGGAAACTGGCCGAGGCACAGCCGATCCTCTACCGGTTCCTGCTCAACAAATGGTACTTCGACGAAATCTACGACGCTGTTTTCGTCCGTCCCGCTAAATGGCTCGGAACCTTCCTGTGGAAGAAGGGCGACGGCAACACCATCGATGGCGCGATCAACGGCATCGCCATGGGCGTGGTTCCCTTCTTCACCCGCCAGGTTGGCCGGGCGCAGTCCGGGTACCTGTTCCACTACGCCCTCGCCATGGTCGTGGGACTGATATTCCTGTCCCTATGGCTCAGCATTCGGAGCGCAGGTTAAGATGAATTCCCTTCTCTCACTCGTCACCTTCCTGCCGCTCATCGGTGCGGTCGTCCTGATGGTGTTCCTTCGGGGCGACGACGAGATGGCCCGGCGCAACGCCCGCATGCTGGCGCTGTTCACCACCTCCGCCACCTTCATTCTGTCACTCTTCATCCTGAGCGGATTTGATCCCTCGAACACCGGGTTCCAGTTCGTTGAGGAAAGCGAATGGCTGGGCGGCCTGACCTACAAGATGGGCGTGGACGGCATTTCCGTGCTCTTCGTGATGCTCACCACGTTCCTGATGCCCATCGTAATCGGAGCGTCCTGGGGCGTGACCGAACGGGTCAAGGAATACATGGTCGCGTTCCTGCTGCTCGAAACCCTGATGATCGGGGTGTTCTGTGCGCTCGACCTGTTCCTGTTCTACGTCTTCTTCGAGGCCGGACTGATCCCAATGTTCCTCATCATCGGCATCTGGGGCGGGGACAACCGGGTCTACGCCTCCTTCAAGTTCTTCCTCTATACCTTCCTCGGCTCGGTCCTGATGCTCGTGGCGATGATCGCCATGTACTACCAGGCCGGCACAACGGATATCGAGGTGCTGCTGACCCATGAGTTCAGCTCCGAACCCCTGAACTTCCTCAGCCTGACCATTGTCGGTGGTGCACAGACTCTGATGTTCCTGGCGTTCTTTGCGAGCTTCGCCGTGAAAATGCCGATGTGGCCGGTTCACACCTGGCTGCCCGACGCTCACGTGCAGGCACCAACCGCCGGGTCCGTGGTCCTGGCCGCGATCCTGCTGAAAATGGGTGGTTACGGGTTCCTGCGTTTCAGCCTGCCGATGTTCCCCATTGGATCCGAAGTGATGCAGAACTTCGTCTTCACCCTTTCCGTAATCGCGATCATCTACACCTCGCTGGTCGCGATCGTGCAGGAGGACATGAAGAAGCTGATCGCCTACACATCCGTCGCCCATATGGGCTTTGTGACGATGGGCATCTTCGCCATTAATCAGCAGGGTCTCGACGGTGCGATCTTCCAGATGATCAGCCACGGCTTCATCTCCGGCGCACTCTTCCTCTCGGTCGGCGTGATCTACGACCGCATGCACACCCGTGAGATCGCCGCCTATGGTGGCCTTGTCATCCGGATGCCCGCCTATGCGCTTGTCTTCATGCTCTTCACCATGGGTAACGTGGGCCTGCCTGGCACATCCGGTTTCGTCGGTGAGTTTCTGACCCTCGCCGGAGTATTCCAGGTGAATACGTGGGTGGCGTTCTTTGCGGCCACTGGTGTTATCCTGTCGGCCGGCTATGCCCTGTGGCTCTATCGCCGTGTGGTTTTTGGCGACCTGATCAAGGAAAGCCTGAAAACCATTCGGGATCTGAGCCGTCGCGAAAAACTGCTCTTCGCTCCGCTGGTGGTCATGACGATCCTCCTCGGCGTCTATCCGGCGCTGGTACTTGATATTGTCGGGCCTTCGGTGAGCGCACTCGTTGACCAGACCCAAACGGCGATCGCGGCGGGAACCACGACGCTCGCACAGCACTGAATCCGGGAATACCGCAATGCTTGGACAAGACCTGTCAATAATCGCTCCCGAACTTCTTCTGGTGCTTTTTGCGGCCGCCGCACTCATGGCCGGCGCCTACAGCCCCCGCGACATCAGCCGCCAGGTGCTATGGGCATCCTGCGGCCTGCTGGTCGTCGTCGGCCTCTGGGTCGGTTTCCAGTCCGGCGAAGCGCAATACGCGTTTCACGGCTCTTTTGTCAGCGACGGCTTCGCGCGCTTCTCCAAAGTCCTGATCCTGTTCGGCTCCGCCGCCACGCTTGCCCTGAGCGTCGAGTTTTTGGAGCGCAACAATCTTTTGAAATACGAATACCCGATCCTGATCGTCCTGTCGGTTGTCGGGATGATGATCATGGTCTCCGCGTCCGACCTGATCGTGCTCTACCTCGGCCTTGAACTGCAGTCGCTGGCCCTCTATGTGGTCGCGTCCTTCCGCCGGGACAGCCTTAAATCCACCGAGGCCGGCCTGAAGTATTTCGTCCTGGGCGCTCTGTCCTCCGGTCTTCTCCTCTATGGTGCGAGCCTGACCTACGGCTTCTCCGGCACCACGGACTTTGCAGGCATCTCCGCAGTCATCGGTGATGACCAACTGTCACTTGGCCTGATTTTCGGTCTGGTCTTCCTCGCAGCCGGTATGGCCTTCAAGGTCTCCGCCGCTCCGTTCCACATGTGGACCCCGGACGTCTACGAGGGCTCGCCCACGCCCGTCACCGCGTTCTTTGCAACGGCTCCAAAGGTCGCGGCGGCTGCAATGCTCGCACGGGTGATGTTCGACATCTTTGGCAGTGTCGTTTCCGACTGGCAGCAGATCCTCGCACTGCTCGCTGTCGCCTCGATGTTTGTGGGCGCGGTCGCGGCTATCGGTCAGACCAACATCAAACGCCTGATGGCCTACTCCTCCATCGGCCATATGGGTTTTGCCCTGACCGGCCTCGCCGCCGGTACGGAGGAGGGCGCCCGCTCCCTGCTGATCTATCTGGCGATTTACGTCACGACCAATATCGGTGTCTTCGCTTTTATCCTGAACATGGAGCGTGACGGCAAACCGGTGACGGACATCTCGTCGCTCGGTCAGTACAGTTCGGTCCACCCCGCACGGGCCGCGGCGCTTGCGGCGCTGATGTTCAGCCTCGCCGGTGTTCCGCCGCTCGTTGGCTTCTTCGGCAAGTTCTTTGTCCTTCAGGCCGCCGTGAATGCGGGCCTCGTCTGGCTCGCGGTACTCGCCGTGATCGCCAGTGTTATCAGCGCGTTCTATTACCTGCGCATCGTGCGGCTGATGTATTTCGGCACCGCGGTCGAGCCTCTCGATGGCAAAATGCCGATGGTACACGGAGCCCTTCTGGCGGTCTCGTCGCTGGCCATGGTGATCGGTGTCTTCAACCTCTTCGGTATCGACGATGTGGCCGCACTCGCTGCCGCTACTCTTGTCCAGTAGTTCATGACCCCCTGTCCCTCCCGGATCAGGGTAGAGGTCCACGATGAACTCGACAGCACCAGTCTGGAATGCGCCCGCCGCGCGCGGGCCGGGGAGACCGGACCGCTTTGGATCATGGCAAAGACCCAAACAGCCGCCCGCGGCAGACGCGGGCGCGCCTGGGTTGCCCCCGAGGGCAACTTCGCCGCATCCCTTATTCGTCCCGTGGTGGGAGGACCGGAGGCCGCCGCACAACGGTCCTTTGTGGCGGCACTCGCGCTTTACGACGCTTTCCATCTCCTGACTGGTCATCCTGAACGTTTCTCCCTGAAATGGCCGAATGACGTGCTGCTCGATGGCCGAAAACTCGCGGGTATTCTGTTGGAGTTACAGGGCGGGCAGGCCGGAATACCCCAGGTTCTGATCCTGGGCATTGGCGTGAACCTCGCCGCCGCACCTGATCCATCGGGGCTCGAAACACACGCTCTACCGCCCACCTGCCTTGCTGAGGTGGACGGCATGACCCATCCGCCAGAAGCGCTGCTGGACCTCCTGGGCCGTGCGGTTGAGGCATGGGAGTACCGCCTGGTGGCGGAGGGGTTCGAGCCGCTGCGCAAAATCTGGCTCGAACGCGCGTCCGGACTCGGCAAGCCGGTTGTGGCGCGCATGACCAATCGCGAGGTGAGGGGCATATTCTCCGGCATCGACGGGCGTGGTTTTATCGTGGTCGAAACAGACGACGGACCGGTCAGCCTGCCGGCTGCGGAACTGGAATTTGAGGCGGAGAACCGGGAAATGGAGGGGTTGGATGCTGCTGGCAATTGATGTTGGAAACACCAATACCGTATTCGCGCTTCACGATGGCGAAAGATCCATCGCCGAATGGCGGTGCAGCACCTCCGGCCAGAGAACCGCCGACGAGTACTTCGTGTGGCTGCAAAAGCTTATGGAATTTACCGATCTGCAACCGCGTATCACCGATGTGGTGATCTCTTCTGTGGTGCCGCAGGTGGTCTTCAATCTGCGCGTCCTCTCGGACAGATACTTTAACACCCGGCCACTTGTTGTGGGCAAACCGGAAGTCAAACTGGGCGTGCCGGTGCGGGTGGACCCCACAACCCATGTAGGCGCCGATCGCCTCGTCAACACGGTGGGCGCCCATGACCGTTACGGCGGAAACCTGATCATCGTGGATTTCGGGACGGCCACCACGTTCGATGTGGTGGCGGAGGACGGCGCCTATGTCGGTGGTGTGATCTCGCCAGGTGTCAATCTGTCCCTGCGGGCATTGCATGACGCCGCCGCCGCACTACCTCATATTGACGTGACACGGCCGGAAAACGTGATTGGCACGAATACCGTGGCCTGTATGCAGTCCGGCGTGTACTGGGGTTATATTGGCCTGATTGAGGGCATCTGTAACCGTATCCGCGCGGAACGTGGCGTGCCGATGAAGGTTGTAGGTACCGGAGGGCTCTCGACCCTCTTCGCCCAGGGCACTGACATTCTCGAGACCGTGGACACCGATCTGACGATCCACGGGCTCGTTCTCATAAATCGAATAAATACGGACAAGAACTGAACACATGGCAAAGAACAAAAATGCCAGACTGATTTACGCGCCGCTCGGCGGCGCCGGGGAAATCGGCATGAACATGTACCTTTACGGCTACGGGCCGGAAGGGAAGGAGCGCTTTATCCTGGTGGATGTGGGCGTGACCTTCGGCAACATGGAAAGCTCGCCTGGCGTCGACCTGATCATGGCCGACATATCCTGGATACAGGCACGGGCCGACAGGCTCGATGCGATATTCATCACGCACGGACATGAGGACCATGTCGGAGCGCTCGGCCTCCTGTGGCCGCGCCTGCACGTGCCGGTATATGCCCGACGTTTCACCACCGCTCTCGCGCAGGGCAAAATGGAGCGCGCGGGCCTCGACACGACCAAGGTCATTGAAACCCATCCCTGGCCCAAAAAGGTCAAGGTTGGACCCTTCGAGGTGGGCTTCGTTCCCGTCTCCCATTCCATCCCGGAATCCTCGAGTCTGGTGATCGACACACCGGCGGGCCGCATCCTGCACACCGGGGATTTTAAGGTCGACCCGACACCGGTGGTCGGTGAACCGTTCGATCCGGACCTCTTTGGCGAAATCGGCCGCGAGGGCGTCAAGGTCCTCGTCTGCGATTCAACAAACGTCTTCTCCACTCATCCGGGCCGGTCCGAGGCCACCCTGGAAAAGCCCATATCGGAACTCATTTCAAATGCCTCAGGCATGGTGGTGGCGACGACATTCGCCTCAAACGTCGCGCGGCTGAAGACGCTTGCCCTTGCGGGCAAGGCAGCGGGTCGGGAGATCGTCGTTCTTGGCCGGGCCATGAACCACATGCTGTCCACCGCACGGGCCACGGAGGTCCTCGACGGCTTCCCGCCAACCGTGGACGCAACCGACGCCCAGGACATCCCGCGCCGCAACCTCATGCTTCTGGCTACGGGCAGCCAGGGCGAAAGGCGCGCCGCGAGCGCCCAACTCTCGGAAGGCAAATACCTCGGGTTCGAGCTCAAAAAGGACGACACCTTCCTGTTCTCGTCCAAGACCATTCCGGGCAATGAGGTCAGCGTCGCGCGCATCCTGAACCGGCTGAGCGAGAAGGGCGTCAACATCATCGACGACAGCGCCGAGATCTACCATGTCTCCGGCCACCCCAACCGCCCGGACCTCGCCCGCATGCATGAGTTGATCAATGCCGACATCCTGATCCCAATGCATGGTGAGCACCGGCATCTGTCCACCCATGCCGCGCTCGGTGAGGAAAAGGGCATGAAATCGGTCATCGCGCCCAACGGCACGGTGGTGGACCTCACCGGTGATACGCCGGAGATCGTCGACAACATCGAAACCGGACGTCTCTACCTTGACGGCACCGAACTGATCGGTGCCATGGACGGTGTCATCCTGGAGCGCATCCGCATCGCGCTGCGCGGTCATGTCTCGGTCAGTGTGATTATCGACGAGAAGGGCAGGCCACTTGGCGATGCCTGGGTCGAGCTTCAGGGCCTGCCGGAAATGACTGCCATGCCCAACGGACTGGCGGGCGAGATCGAGGATGAACTCGGAGACGTCATGAACCGGGCCGACCGCAAGGTTTTGAATGATGACGACGCGCTTGAGGATCTCATCCGGCGCACCTGCACCAGAACCTGCAACAATGCCATGGGCAAAAAGCCGATTTGCAGCATTATGATCAGCCGCCTGGCCGATTAAAGCTTTTCGGTAAAACCGGAGGCTCAGGCCTCCGGTGACACTTCCTGCGACGACGAGCCCGGCTCCGAGCCGGTATCATTTGACGGGGCAGGGCTGTCCGACTTCTTCTCTTCGTCAGCACCCGTATTCGCTGGACCGGAGTCACCCGAAACTGGTGTCTCAGCGCCGTCCCCTGTGTCCTCGTCCTTGGCCGACTTTTTGCTGCGGCTCGACGTTTTGCGCGGCTTTCGCGGTTTACGCTTCGGCTTTTCCGTTTCCGTCGACGAGGTATCGGATGCCTGTGCTTCCGAATCCGTCGCCGCATCGGTCCCGGAATTCTCTGCGGGCTTTACGGCAGCCTCATCCTGGCTGTCTGTGGCCGGCGTAGCCTCCTGCTCCTGGGACGGCTCGTCCGTGGCTGGCGCATCACTTTTCTCAAAGCGGATTTCGCGCAGCAAAAACGCGGGTACGTGATCGCCCATTCCGACAACTACCGGGCCGTTGCCCCCATTGCCGTTGTTGCGGCGTCCGCCATTATTGCGTCCACCGCGACGCGACGAGCCTTCACGGCGGCTTTCCTGATTGCTGCCGGAGGATTTCGCTGCCTCGTCCTGCGAGGCCGCCTCGGTTTCCTCACCGGATTTCCGCCGTGACGAACCACGCCGACCACGTCCACTCTGGGTTTCTTCCTGATCCGACCCGGCGCTCGATTTGCGCGCCGAACGGTCAACCGGGCTTGGAATGACCGGAATACTCGCGCCAACGAGTTGCTCAATCTTTTCCAGGTGCTTTTCCTCAAACGGCAGGCACAGCGTCACCGCCTTGCCATCACGTCCCGCACGACCCGTGCGGCCGATCCGGTGGACATAGTCCTCGGAGTGGATCGGAACGTCATAGTTGAAGACGTGGCTCACACTCGGGATATCGAGACCGCGGGCAGCCACATCCGATGCGATCAGAAGCTTCAGTTCGCCATCGCGGAACCGGCCGAGGATCTGCATGCGCAGCTTCTGTTCAAGATCACCATGCAGCGCCGCCGCGTCAAATCCGTGTTTCTTCAGGGATTTCGCAACAATATCCACGTCCCGCTTGCGGTTACAGAACACGATGCCATTGGTGAGCGCGTCGCCCTCAGCCTGGATCAATTCCCGCAAAACCGCGCGCTTCTCTGAATCCGCCCGGTCCTTGCGCGAGGGTTTGTGCTTGCAGACCGCCTGGGTGATCGTCTCGGACGTAGTCGCCTGGCGTGCCACCTCAACCCGCTTCGGATTGTGGAGGAATTCCTCGGTGATCCGCGTAATCTCCGGCGCCATTGTGGCCGAGAAAAACAGTGTCTGCCGTGTAAACGGCACGAGTTTGAAAATCCGCTCGATGTCCGGAATGAAACCCATGTCCAGCATCCGGTCGGCCTCATCGACCACCATGATCTGAACACCGGTCAGCATCAGCTTGCCGCGCTCAAAATGGTCGAGAAGGCGGCCCGGCGTCGCGATCAGCACGTCCACACCCCGGTCGATCAGCTTGTCCTGATCCTTGAAGCTGACCCCACCGATCAGCAGCGCCATCGTGAGTTTTAGATGCGCCGAATACTTCTCGAACTGCTCCCCAACCTGTGCGGCCAGCTCGCGGGTCGGTGCAAGAACGAGGCTCCGTGGCATGCGCGCACGGGCGCGGCCCTTGGAGAGATGCGTGAGCATGGGAAGCACGAACGAGGCCGTCTTGCCTGTACCGGTCTGGGCAATGCCCAGCACATCCTCGCCTGCGAGTGCATGCGGAATGGCCTGCTGCTGAATCGGAGTGGGCTGATCGTAACCTGATTCAGTAACCGCCTGAAGGACCCGCGTATCGAGCGAGAGATCGGAAAAACTTGTCATATGGCCTGCAAGGTTGTTGCGGTTGTTTGGCCGCATTTGTCCTCGCGGCCCGAGCTCCCGTATTGGAACTCTGCTATGTGCAGCCGCCTATAGACCAATATGGACAACAGGTCAAATTCGATACACCACTGCGGTAAATGGTGACGCTGCACTGCAACTGTCAGATGTATCTTCGGAACGACATTCCCCGTAATGCGGGAACAGGCCAAAAAAAGGGATGAATTCCCTGGGCCAACGATGTTTTTGGGAAAACCAGGATCGATTTGGTGATTTTCGGAATGAAATTCGTTTGCTATGAAAACCGTGATGATGGTTTTCCGTTGCGCTGCGTGGCAGCGTTCCGCCGGGGCCTTTCCCGTGGCGGTCGACCGGTGTAAGGGGGCCGAAATATCCTGGAGACGCAAGACATGAACCAGATTGTCGACAAGGCCCTGCGTGGTGTCGCCCTGCTCAAGGTGAGCAACATCCGTCACTGGACGGACCGTACATTTTCCTTCGACTGCGAGAGGCCCCAGGGCTTCCGCTTCCGCTCGGGCGAATTCGCCATGATCGGCCTTATCGTTGATGGCAAGCCGCTCCTGCGGGCCTATTCCATTGCATCCCCGTCCTGGGACGATGAACTTGAGTTCTACTCGATCAAGGTAGAGGACGGTCCACTCACCTCCCGCCTTCAGCACCTTAAAGAGGGCGACGAGATCGTTATGCGCCCCAAGCCGGTCGGAACCCTTGTTCACGACGCGCTTCTGCCCGGCAAACGTCTGTTCCTTTTCTCCACCGGTACCGGCATCGCGCCCTTCGCCAGTGTGATCCGCGACCCGGAAACCTATGAGAAGTTCGACCAGGTTATCCTGACCCAAACCTGTCGCGACGTGAAGGAGCTTGATTACGGCAAGCACCTGATCGAGAGCATCAAAACCCATGAGTTCCTTCCGGAAATCGTCGGCGACAAACTAACCCACATCGCCACGACCACCCGTGAGGACAGCGGGCAGATGGGTCGCATGACGGACTGGATTCGTGACGGCCGTCTGGCCGGCGCGGTGGGGGGAGACCTCAATCCCGAAAGCGACCGCGTGATGATCTGCGGTTCAATGGCCATGCTCAAGGACCACAAGGAAATCTGCGAGGAGCGTGGTTTCGTTGAAGGCTCCAACTCCGAGCCGGGCCACTTCGTCATCGAAAAAGCCTTCGTGGACTGACACCTCTCTAACATAAAAAAACTGCCAAACCGCCCGTGTCCTACGGGCGGTTTCTTTTTGCGCGTCGTTACTCCCGGGTCCGGACATCCCGTTTGCGATTGTTTTCGTTTATACTTGATAGGTGAAATATCAGCCGCTAGTCTCCGGCTTCCGTTGCGGTTCCTTGCTGAAGCATACCAACCGGGCGCGACGCTCCGGGCACAACCACGCCAGAGACTGCAAAAGGCCGGAAGGCCAGGTAATGAAAACGAAAAGTCCAATGGGAGGACGATCCATGAAATTTGTGTCAGCAATCGCTGCTGTATCCCTGTGCGCGCTGTCCGTCGGTATGGCGTCTGCGCAGTCCACACATCTGCGCATCCAGACCCACTATACCCCGGAATCGGTATCCGGCGAACTCGCCTCGCAGTTCGTCGACGACGTGCAGGTCATGTCGAACGGCGAAATCACCATCGAAATGTTCTACGCGTCTTCCGTTGTGAAAACCGTTGAGGCATTCGACGCCGCGGCAACCGGGATCCTTGATTGCGACATGACCGGCGGTGCCTACCAGACCGGTAAAAACCCCGCCTTCCAGTTCGTGGGCGACATTATGGGCGGCTATGACACGCCGTATCAGCAGCTCTCCTGGCTCTATCACGGTGGTGGTTACGACGCGGCGCAGTCGCTCTACAACGCCTTCGACATGCAGCTCGTGGGCTGGTGGATCTACGGTCAGGAATCGCTGGCATCCTCCAAACCCATCGCAGGCCCCGACGATCTCAAGGACTGGAAATTCCGGTCCCCTCCGGGACTTGAAACCGAAATTTTTGCCGAACTGGGCGCCAAACCCATCGTGATGGACTTCACCGAAATCTTTACGGCGCTTGAGACCGGCATCATCGACGGTGCGGATGCATCGGGTATCGCGAACAACGTGGGACTCGGCCTCTATGACATCGTGAAGCACGCGAACTATCCGGGCTTCCACTCCATGCCGTCCGACCACCTCGCCTGTAACAAGGCTGTCTGGGACGGAATGCCGGAGCATCACCGCCGTATCATGGACACCGCCATGCAGAAGCTGGCTCTGCAAACGGCTTTGACCTTCGAGAAAGCCAATGCCGAGGCCGCGGCACAGCTCGCCGCTGACGGCGTGACCATCTACGACTGGTCTGCAGAGGACCGCGCCGCCTTCCGTACCGCCGCTCAGAAAGCCTGGCAGGGCTGGGCCGACAAAACGCCGGAAGCCCGCGCAATCGTGGACAGCCACATGGAATACCTCGCGACGCTCGGCCTCGTAGCCGAATAAACCCGGTATTCAAAAACGCGGGTCAGGCAGGCGGAACAATGCCTGCCTGACCCTATTTTCCAGGGGAGGGGCCCGTGTCGGTGGCCAAAAAGACTGGATTGCTGGAATGGCTCGTGCCGCTGGCATTCACACTGTGTGCGGCCTGGTCCATCTGGAACGGCCCCGCCTATCTCATCACATTCGGCTTCGCCAGTGAGGCGATCATCGCCAACAATGAACCCGCGGGCCTGGTCGACCTCCTGTCGCTAGCCGGCGTCGTGGCGTTCTTCATCTGGGGCCTCTTCACCGTCGGAATTTCCCCGATGGAGTTCCCCGAAGTGCGCGGCATCGACCGTGTTTCCGTCTTCCTCGGACGCGTCACCATGGCGCTCGTCGCGGGTCTCGTCTGCGTCATGTTCTACGAAGTCGTCGTGCGCTACGGTTTTGAGGAACCCACGCTCTGGGCCAATGAGCTATCCCTCTGGATGGCCAGTTTCGTGTTTCTGCTTTCCGGTCTCTACGCCATGCAGCAGCGCAGCCACATCCGCATCTTCATCATCTATGACATGCTGCCCCGCTGGCTGCAGAGGGTTTGCGACATTATCTCTACACTGATGATCGTCCTCTTCGCCCTGGCCCTGATCTACGGCGGAACCGGTGAGGCGATAGCCAAACTCCTGCGTTGGGAAACCTTCGGTACGGCCTTCGATCCGCCCATCCCCGCCACCCTCAAGCCGATGATCCTGATCATTGTGGCCGTGGTGGCCCTCCAGGCGATCTCAAACCTCATTGCCGACTGGAACCGCGAGCCGGAGCACCATACAGCGGCTGATGAAATCGACGCCGAGGAAATTGCGGCGTTGAAAAAATCTCTCGGGAAAGACGACTAAATGGTTGATATCGGAACGCTTTCCCTCCTCCTGCTGGTCGCCATGCTGGTGTTCCTCGCCATCGGGATGCCGCTTGGTTTTGCCTCCGCCATCCTCGCTGTTGGCGTCCTCGTCCTTAAATTCGGCCCCGATGTCCTCTTCCGCGGCTTCGGTACCGGTCCGCTAAACATTCTGGCCCAGCGAATATACGGGCTCCTGACGGATTACGTGCTGATATCCATACCGTTATTCATATTCATGGCCGCGCTACTGGAACGCTCGGGCATCGCCCGCGACATGTATTCCTCCCTGAATGTCTGGCTCAGCCGCACGCGCGGTGGCATCGCCATCGTGACATCGATCATGGCCGTCATCATGGCCGCGATGTCCGGAATCATTGGCGGCGAGGTCGTCCTGCTTGGCCTGATCGCCCTGCCGCAAATGCTGCGTCTCGGATACAACCAGAACCTCGCCATCGGCACGATCTGCGCCTCCGGCTCCCTTGGCACGATGATCCCGCCATCCATCGTTCTGATCATCTACGGGCTTATCACCGAAACCTCGATCAAGGCCCTGTTCACCGGCGCTTTCGTTCCCGGTTTCATACTCGCGTCCTTTATCATCATCTACATCATCATCCGGACCCAGATGAACCCGGACGTGGCACCCCTGCCGGAACCCGACCCGAACGATCCCGAACCGCGCGAAAAGACCATTCTGTTCGGCTCCTTCCTCGCGGTTCTTCTGGTGATGGGCGCGGGTATCCTGTTCCTGCGCGCGCTCTTCTTCACCGTCACCGGCCAGAATGCCTTCGTTGAGGGCGTCGACCCAATCGCCTACGGCACCGTGGACTACCTGCCCTGGTTTGGTGGCATGGTGGCCGCCGGCGTAGCCCTCATTCTGTTCGCCGGGATTGATCGCGCCAAGCTCGCCTGGTCCATGGGCAAGGGGCTTGTCGCCCCCATTGTCGTCATCGGCGTTGTTCTCGGCTCCATTTATGGTGGCATAACCGGCATCACCGAGGCTGCAGGCATGGGCGTGATCGCCGTGTTCATCCTCTCGGTTCTGCGCGGCGAAGCCAGTTTCGAACTGGTTTGGGACAGCCTGATGCGCACCCTGAAATCCACTGGCACCATCATCTGGGTGACCATCGGCGCAACCGCCCTGGCCGGCGCCTACACAATCGCCGGCGGCCCCGTTTATGTCGCCAACATGATCACCGGAGCGGACCTGCCAACCACCGGCATTCTGCTCGTGATGATGCTGATTTTCCTGTTCATGGGGGCGTTCATGGATTGGGTCGGCATCGTTCTGCTGGTCATGCCCGTTTTCCTGCCCATCGTGCTCCAACTGCCTGTTGAGGAAATCGGCCTGTTCGGTCCCATGGTGGATACAACCAGCCATGTTGCCGTCTGGTTCGGTATCCTGTTCTGCGTGAACATGCAGGTGTCGTTCCTGTCGCCACCATTTGGCCCCGCGGCATTTTACCTCAAATCGGTCGCTCCGCCGCACATCACCCTTCCGGACATCTTCCGCGGATTCCTGCCTTTCATCGGAATTCAGCTGCTGGTGTTGACACTCGTGCTGTTTTTCCCGGAAATCACGATGTTCTTCCGCTAGGGCCTGACCGGCCCCGGCCACATCCACATCACCCTGTAATTGTCACTCAGACTGGAGTTTTTCTATGAGCAAACCCCGCATTGGATTTATTGGCCTTGGCCTCATGGGGAGTGCAATGGTCGGTCGGCTGCAGGATTGCGGTTATTCCCTCACGGTTCTGGGCAATGTCTCGCGTCCTAACATTGACGCGGCTGTCGAACGCGGCGCCGTTGAGGCGGCCAACGCCCGCGAACTGGCCGCGGCGAGCGACATCGTCATGCTCTGCGTCGGCACCTCGGACGAGGTCGAAGCCCGTATGCTCGGCGATGATGGTGTAATCGCGGGTCTGAACCCGGATGCCGTCGTGATTGACTTTGGCACCTCCCTGCCGGAATCCACAAAGAAACTTGGCGCAATGGTTGCGGAGAAACAGGCGGTCATGCTCGACGCGCCGCTCGGACGCACGCCATCCCATGGCCGCGAAGGCAAGCTCAACATTATGGGCGCCGGTGACAGGGACACCTTCGACCGGGTCAAACCGGTGCTCGACGATCTGGGCGAAAACGTCTTCCACCTCGGCCCGCTTGGCTCCGGTCACACGATCAAACTGATCAACAACTTCTTCGCCATGACCACCGCCACCGCCATGTCCGAGGCCTTCGCCGTCGCCGATGCCGCCGGTATCCCGCGTCAGCAGCTTTATGACGTGGTGTCCGCGGGTCCGCTGCATTCCGGAATGATGGATTTCGTCAAGGCCTACTGCGTCGACGGTGATCCCAACCAACTCGCCTTTGCCGTGCGCAATGCGAACAAGGATGTGGGCTATTACGCACGCATGACCGGTGATCTCGGCTTCGAATCCCTGGTCTCCGAAGGCCCGCGCAAACTCCTTGGTTCGGCCACCGATCAGGGGCATGGCGACATCATGGTTCCGCAGCTGATTGATTTCCTGAAAGCCAGGAAATGATTCCACCGACTGATTTGCACCGGTCACGGACGTGAGGCGCAGCGCGGTTCTGCACAATGAGGAACGGCCACTGCTCGGCATGGGCCTTATGCTGGCGGCGTTTTTCTTCTTTTCGTGGATCGATACCGGTGTGAAATGGCTCGTGATGGCCGGTCTGCCCCCGTTGCAGCTGGCCTTCATGCGCTACTTCGGCCATCTGGTGATCTCATCCTCGCTGGTGTTTCACCGTGGCTTCCAGTGGAGTGAACTCCGCTCCGGCAGCATGGGCCTCGTCATTCTGCGCAGCATCATGCTGGCGCTGTCGACCGTGCTGAACTTCATCGCGATTCAGTACCTGCCCATAACCCTGACCTCGACAATCCTGTTCCTCGCGCCGGTCCTGGTGTGCGTACTCTCCTGGCCAATGCTGGGCGAGAGGGTAGGGCAGTTCCGGACCCTCGCCATCCTGGCGGGGTTTGCCGGAATACTGGTTGCGATCCGCCCGTTCGGTGCCGAATTCCACTGGGCGGCGTTCCTGTCCCTTGGGGCCGCCACCTGTTTCGCGGTCTATTCCATCCTGACACGCATGCTGTCAGAGCGGGTAAGTTCCGACCTGATGCAGTTCTATTCCGGTGTCGTCGGCACTGTTGCAATGCTGCCACTGGCCCTGGGTACATGGGTGTTGCCCAAGACGGGACTGGAATGGATTGTGTTCATCTGCCTCGGGATTTTCGGCTGGATCGGCCATGAGCTTCTGACCCGCGCCTATCGCTTTGCACCGGCAAACAAGCTGGTGCCGTTCAGCTACTCCTTCATGATCTACATCGCGATCTGGAGTTTCCTGTTGTTCGGCGATCTTCCCGACATTTGGGTTGTCATCGGGGCCACGATTGTCGCGGCGGCGGGCATCGCCATCTGGGCACGGGAACTCTACCTCGCCCGCCACGGCCGCCTGCGCTGATCAACCAGCGGTCGTGCGCTCCCCGAATATGGCCGACCCGATCCTTACATGGGTCGCGCCGTGGGCAATCGCGGTTTCAAAGTCCCCGGACATCCCCATGGAAAGCTCCGTAAGTCCCTGATCCGCCGCCATTTGCTTCAGCATACCGAACCATTTTTCCGGCTCATCATCCGCAGGCGGAATGGTCATCAACCCTGAAATGGGCAGATCCAGCGTATCGCGACAGTTTTTCAGAAACCCTTCAAGCCCATCCGGATCCACCCCGGCCTTCTGCGGCTCGCGACCCACATTGACCTGCACAAACAGCTTCGGACAGCCGCCACGGGACTGAACCGCGTTGGCCAGTTTCTTCGCGAGGCTGTCCCGGTCCAGGGAGTGGATCGCATCAAACAGATCCAGCGCCCGGTTCAGTTTATTGGATTGCAGCGGCCCAACCAGATGCAGATCCACACCGTCGAACCTTTCGCGGAAGTCGGGCCATTTTTCTCCGGCTTCCTGAACCCTGTTCTCCCCAAAAATCCGGTGTCCAGCCTCCAGCACGGCCTCAACCCGCTCCAGCGGTTGCACCTTGGAAATTGCGATCAGGGTAATGTCATCCGGGTTGCGTCCCGCAGCGGTCGCGGCCGAGCGGATACGTGTTCTGATGTCATCCAGTGCCATGAAAGTCTCCCCGTTCTGAACAGGGCAGGGCATACATCAGCAGACGGGCGGGGAAAAGCGCGCCGCGCGGACAACCGGCCGCTTCGCGCATAAAAAAAGGCGGGCCCAAGGCCCGCCTTTCATATCCAAATCCCTGGGGGGATTAGAAGGACATGGAGATACCGAAGTCACCAATGGTGCTGCCGGCGAAGTTCTGGCCAACGCCGCCTTTAACCGAAGCGCCACCACCGAGGTCGTACTCAGCGGACAGACCCATGGAGTCGTCTTCCTCGTTGATGTCGAGGTTTTCGATGGCGTTCACGTACCATGCACCAACGGTGAATGCGCCAAATCCGGCGGTACCACCAACGTGTACGGTTTCGTACTCTGCGTCGTCGGAGTCAGCGTTCTGCCAAACAACACCGAGGGCGAAGTTGCCGAATGCTGCGCCAACGGTTGCGGAAACCTGCTCACCGTCTGCAACTTCCTGGATGTCTGCGCCAACGCCGGTGTCGAAGCCGTCGAAGTCGTAGTAACCAACACCTACGTTGAGGTCGACGCCGCCGAAGGAACCGGCATAACCAGCACCTACACCGTAGTCATCCATCAGACGGTTGGTCGAAACCGAAACACCGAAGCCTGCGATGTCGAAGTCGTAACGAACGGTCGGACGAGCCTGCGGGTTCGGAGCAAATGCAAGGCCGTCGCCTGCTGCTACCTCAAAACCACCAGCGTTGGAGATGAACGGAGTTTCGTTCTCATCGCCGATACCGGTCAGGGTGAGGTTGCCTGGAACGTCGCCAACCCAGTTTTCGTCGGCACCGGAGGTGTCGCCGAAAGTCAGGGTGCCGAGCGAACCGGACACGAAAGTGCTGCCTGCAAGGCCGTTTTCACCGGCTACGGCGTTGTCAGCACGAACGCTGGCGCCGAAGGTGATGCCGCTGTCGGTCTCACCGGTCATGTTTACGCCGAAACGAACACGGGAAGTGGCCTGAAGCTCATCGTCCCGGTCTTCGTTGTAGGTCATACCCAGACGTGCGTCACCGAAGAGCGAGATGCCCTGGGCGGAAGCCAGACCAGCAAAAAGCAGTGCTGAGGTGGCTGTAGTTGCGAAGAGAACCTTCTTCATCGCTATTCCTCGTTTTTTTAATTCGAAACCTATCTCAAACCCGGTTTTTGTCCGGACCAGATGCGGTCTTTTCACTCAGGAGGGCTCGGTGGGTCAAGCAAATGGCGAACGGCTTCAGGTTTGTTGGTATTATTGATGCAGCTTTGCCACACTATACCCCGCCACACCCCGTCAGCTTTGCACTTGCCCGTCCTGTCCCGAAACTTTACAGAATGGGTTCGGTTTTGACGATGGGACTGCGGCGGTTTTGTGAACAGATTTCAGGCGATAATACTGCTGCTGCTTGCGACGTGGGGTCTTTCCGCGTGCAATGGCGATGCGGAATACCAGAACGAACTTCGCGAGGAACGCTTCTATCGTGAAAACGAGTATGAGGAGGAATCGTTCTTCGACCTCTTCCGGAACCAGCACGGGCCCGAACAGGGTGTCGCGGTCAACCGCTATCTCTGGCAGGCCTCGCTTGACGTTCTCTCTTTCCTTCCCGTCGAGACCGCCGATCCCTTCTCCGGTCTGATTCTGACCGGATGGGGCAGTGTCTCCGGCGCGGGTACCTACAAGGCCACGATCCTGATCACGGATCCGGCCCTTGACGCCCGCTCCCTCAAGGTTGCCGCCTTCCGTTCCCAGGGTGGACGGGCCGTGCCGGTTTCCGACGAGCAGAACCGTCAGCTTGAGGACGCCATTCTGACCCGCGCCAGAGAACTCCGGATCGAGGACTTCGAAATCGACGGATGATTCCGGCTCCGGACCCGACCGGACCCCGCCTGCAACTGTTACGCTTTAAGGATGAGTTACCCCGATGTCGCGCTACAACGCCAGTGAGGTTGAACCAAAATGGCAGAAGGCCTGGGATGAGGCCGGAGTGTTCCAGGCGCGCACGGATGTTTCGCGCCCCAAATATTATGTCCTGGAGATGTTCCCGTACCCGTCGGGACGCATTCATATCGGCCATACCCGCAATTATACCATGGGCGACGTTATCGCCCGCTACAAGCTGAGTTGTGGCTATAACGTGCTGCATCCCATGGGTTTTGACGCCTTCGGCATGCCGGCCGAGAACGCCGCGATCGAGCACAAACTGCATCCTGGCAAATGGACCTACGACAATATCGCGACCATGCGCGAGCAGATGAAGCCCATGGGCTTCTCCATCGACTGGTCCCGCGAATTTGCCACCTGCGACCCCGAATACTACGCCCAGCAGCAGGCCCTGTTCATCGACATGCTCGACGCCGGGCTCATCTACCGCAAGGCCGCGGTGGTGAACTGGGATCCGGTGGACATGACCGTTCTCGCCAATGAACAGGTCATCGACGGCAAGGGCTGGCGCTCCGGCGAGCCTGTGGAACGGCGCGAACTGACCCAGTGGTTCTTTGCCATTTCCGACATGGCCGAGGAGCTGCTCGAGGCCATTGACGGGCTCGAGGCCTGGCCGGAAAAAGTCCGCCTGATGCAGCGCAACTGGATCGGCAAAAGCCAGGGTCTCCAGTTCCGTTTTGAGACCGTTGGCGCCCCCGAGGGCCACGGCGAGCTGGAAGTGTACACGACCCGCCCGGACACCCTTCTGGGCGCATCTTTCGCTGCCATCTCGCCGGATCATCCGCTTGCCAAAGCGCTCGAAAGCGACCCGGAGATCGCCGAATTCAACGCCGAATGCCGCCGGATCGGTACTTCCGAGGAGGCGCTGGAAAAGGCCGAGAAGCGGGGTCTGAAAACCGCCGTCACGGTCAAACATCCGCTCGATCCTTCGTGGGAACTGCCGGTCTATATCGCGAACTTCGTGCTGATGGATTACGGCACCGGTGCCATCTTCGGTTGTCCGGCCCATGACCAGCGCGACCTCGACTTCGCACGCAAATATGGCCTGCCCGTTCTTGACGTCTATCGCGAAAGCCCCGACGCCCCTGATGTGGCAAATGAGGCCTATGTGCCCCAAAAGACACAGTCGGTCTGGTACAGCCGTGGTTTGAGCGGCGAAAAGGAGATGACAGGCGACGAGGCCGTGGCCGAAGCCGTCGCACTGGCGGAGGCCAAAGGCATCGGTGAGGGCGTTACCAAATACCGGCTGCGCGACTGGGGCATCAGCCGCCAGCGGTACTGGGGTTGTCCCATTCCGATCATTCACTGCGACAGTTGCGGTCTTGTTCCGGAGGACAAGGCGAATCTCCCCGTGCGTCTGCCTGAGGATGTCAGCTTCGACCGCCCCGGCAACCCGCTGGAACGCCATGACACCTGGCGGAAGACCAAATGCCCCAAATGCGGTGGCGACGCCCTGCGCGAAACCGACACGATGGACACCTTCGTCGACTCGTCCTGGTATTTCGCCCGATTCACCGCCCCAAAGGCCGACACGCCCACCGTGGCGGAGGACGCGGCCTACTGGATGAACGTTGACCAGTATATCGGTGGCGTCGAGCACGCGATTCTGCATCTGCTCTATTCCCGCTTCTTCGCCCGGGCCATGCAGCGCACCGGGCATCTGCCTGAAAAGGCGATCGAACCCTTCGATGCGCTCTTCACCCAGGGCATGGTCACACACGAGACCTATTCGACGATCAATGCCAATGGCCGCCGCGTCTGGCATTCCCCGGATGACGTAAAACGCACGGATGCCGGCGCAACGCTGTCCGATGGCTCCGCCGTTGAAATCGGCCCGTCCATCAAGATGTCGAAATCCAAAAAGAACGTGGTCGACCCGGAAGACATCATCGACCTCTACGGCGCCGACACCGCACGCTGGTTTGTCATGTCCGACAGCCCGCCTGAACGTGACGTCGAATGGACCGCCTCCGGAGCCGAGGCCGCCTGGCGTCACCTGCAACGGGTCTGGCGCATCGCTGCTGAAATCGCCGAATCGGATGCCGATGACGCGGCCCCTGGTGATGAAGCAAATGACCTGATCCGCGCCACCCACCGCGCAATTCGGGACGTGACCGGGGATATCGAGGGCTTTGCCTTCAACAAGGCCGTCGCGCGCCTTTACGAGTTCACCAACGCCATCGCCAAACTCAAGGCCGGTGCCCCAGGAGCCTCCGGCGCCCGCCGATTTGCCATGAAGACGATGGCCCAGCTTATGGCGCCGATGGTTCCGCATCTGGCCGAAGAGGTCTGGAAAACCATGGGCGGTGAGGGCCTGGTGGTTACCGCGCCGTGGCCCGAGGCCGAGGAGAAATACCTTACCGTCGATACCGTGACCCTCCCGATACAGATCAACGGCAAGCGTCGCGGCCAGATGGACGTGCCCGCCACCGCCGACAAACCCGCCATTGAGGCGCTGGCTCTGGCGGATCCGGTCGTGGTAAAAGCCCTGGATGGAGGGGAGCCGAGGAAACTGATCGTTGTTCCTGGCCGAATCGTGAATGTGGTTGTCTGACCGCCGGACCATTTTGAAACTTCTGGCCGGGGCAGCGCCCGCAGCGGCCCTGACCGCCTGCGGCTTTGAGCCCATGTATGGCGACGGCGCCTCCGCCCGCCATATTTACGGCCGGGTTGACGTCGACCTCATTCCCACCGAGCGCGGATACGCCCTGCGGGAACGTCTCGTGGAACTGCTCGGGCCGCCCGACATCGCCACACACCGGCTTGTCGTCGATCTCAGGGTCGAAACCGATGGTGTTGCCCTGACAACCGAAAATGTCACCACCCGTTACGAGGTGAAGGGCGAGGCCAACTACCGCCTTGTTCCGTTGGAAGGCGGGCCATCCGCTCTAACGGACAGTGTTTTCGCCATTTCCCGCTACAGCGCACCGGAAACCGAAACCTCATCGGCCTACGCCATTCGCGCCGCGGAGCGCGACGCCAACCTGCGCGTGACCCGCAACCTGGCTGAACAGATGGTACGCCGCCTCGCACTGAACGCACCGGACTGGGCGACATGAAACTCAACACCCGGGATGCCCAGAAGTTCTTCGCCAAACCGGACCGGAACGCCGCCGCCATCCTGATCTACGGCACCGATGCCGTGCGTGTGGCCCTGCGCCGTCGCGAACTGCTTCTCACGCTGGTCGGTGAAAACGCCGCCGATGAGATGCGGCTGACCCGTCTCTCAGGCGCGGATGTCCGACGCGATCCGGCATCCGTGAACGACGCCATGAAGGCCACCGGCTTCTTCCCCGGCGACCGCGCCGTCTTCGTGGAGGAGGCGGGCGACGGAGTCACAGCCGCCATCAAATCGGCCATCGCGGACTGGCAGCCCGGCGACGCGCAAATCCTTCTGACCGCCGGTCAGCTTGGCCCCCGCAGTAGCCTGCGCAAACTCTTCGAGGGCGAAAAACGCGCCTACTGCATTGCGATCTACCAGGACCCGCCGGGACGGGCCGAAATAGCCGCATCGCTTGAGAAGTCCGGCATCTCCGGTGTGTCCCGCGAGGCGATGACTGATCTCGACATTCTCGCCCGGTCTCTGGATCCGGGCGACTTCAGCCAGTTCATGGAAAAACTCGGGCTCTACAAACTGGGCGATGGCACCGATCTCATGCCCGGCGACATAGCCGCCTGCGCCCCGGCGGTCCAGGGGGCGGAGATGGACACGCTCATTCACCTGGCCGCTGACGGCAAACGTGATGGCCTCGCCTCCGAATTTGCCCGCCTGACGGAGCAGGGGACCAACGCCACAGGCATCACCATCGCCGCCGCGCGCCATTTCCGCGCCCTCCACGCGGCCGCAATTGATCCTGAAGGTCCGGACAGAGCTCTTGCCCGTGCCCGCCCACCGGTGTTCGGCCCGGCCCGCTCCCGCATGGCGGCCCAGGCCCGCCGCCTCGGACCCGCCGGGGTCGAAAATGCGCTTGCGATGATCATGGAGGCCGAACTGCGCCTGCGCTCCGGCAAACCGGTGCCGGGCCTTGCCTTCGTCGAACGGCTTCTCGTCAAAATCGCCAGTCTGGAACGCGTGTAATGACCCACGGATACAAGGTGATCGGAAACCCCAAATCCCGTGCCATGCGGGTTTTGTGGGTGCTGGAGGAACTTGGCCTCGACTATGATTTCTCACCCGACCCGCCACATTCCGACGCGGTCCGGGCGCTTAATCCCGAAGGTAAGGTGCCGGTTTTCCTGATGGATGGCGAGCCTTTCACTGATTCCGTCGCGATCATCCAGTATCTGGCCGACACCCATGGCAGTCTGACCTTCCCGGCGGGAACGCGCGAACGCCTGCGTCAGGACGGTTTCACGCAGTTCGCGGTGGAGGAGGTCGATGGTGCGCTCTGGACCCGGTCCAAACACGCCTTCGTCTACCCGCCGGAAAAGCGCCTGGCGGAGATCAAACCCCTTGCAATCTGGGAGTTCGACCGCGCCATGAAGACGCTCGAACGCCGCCTTGGCGACCGCGAATTTGTCATGGGGGACCGCTTTACCATTCCGGACATCATCCTTGGCCACTGCGGCGGGTGGGCAGTTCCGGCGGGCTTCAACCTGCCTGATGGACCGGTGGGCGACTATCTCGCCCGGGTCCGGTCACGGCCCGCCTTGCGACGGGCCATGAAACGGGCGGTCTAGACGCGCAATCCGCCCGACCGCCCTCACGGGGCTTACTCGCCCCGGTCATCCCTGTCGTGACCCTCGTCACCGGTCGAATAATCGCCCGAGGATTGGGAGGCCGTGGCAAAAGGCAGCTGACCCTGCTTGCCGTCACCGTTTCCGACGCCATCCATCTTGATGTGCATGTCGGTCTGCGGGAACGGAATGGAGATGCCCTCGGCGTCAAACCGTTCCTTCACGATGCGCTGCATGTCCCAGAATACTGTCCAGTAATCCTCGCCCCGCGTCCAGGGACGGAAGATGAAGTCCACCGAACTCGCGCCCAGCGAGCTGACGCGAATGGTCGGCTCGGGATCATCCAGCACCAGCGGATGCTCGGCCGCGATTTCCTCCAGAACGCTCTGCGCCTTCTCAATGGAGTCGCTGTAGCCAATACCGAAGGTCATATCCACGCGCCGCGTCGGGCTGGAGGTAACGTTGGTAATGACATTGCCCCAGACGTTGGAGTTCGGCACCACAATCACCTGGTTGTCCGGCGTGGTCACGGTCGTGGACACGATCGAAACCGTCTGAACCGTACCGCCAACGCCACCAATATCCACGTAGTCACCCACGTCAAACGGACGGTTGATCATGATCATCAGACCGGCGGCCAGGTTGCTGAGCGTGTCCTGCATCGCGAAGGCAATGATGAACGAGGCACCACCGAGCAGGGCCAGCATCGGCGTCACGTCAACGCCCAGCATCGACAGAACCACCATCAGACCGATGGCAATGGTGACCCAGAAGAACACCTTGCCGAGGAAGTCCTTGAGCAGGGTGGAAATGTTTGGCACCCGCGTCAGCATCCGCCGGGCAAACCGGCTGATAATTCCGGCTGCCATAAAGAGCAGAATGAAGGAGCCAACAACGATGCCGACGTCAATCAAAAGCGCAATTCCACCTGTGGGTGAGATCGCCCAGTTAATCACCTCCTGCACCACGGCCTGGAAATCCGCCGTACGGCGTTCATCAATCAATACCGCGCTGCGATACGACTGAAACTCATTGATTACAGCCTCATCTCCACCTTTCTTAATCCAGTTGATGAGAACCAGATTGAACTTGTCGAAGGCAAGTTTCAGCGCTTCGGTCTGTGCAACAACGCGTTCCGCCGCACCGGCTGCAACTTCGGCGTCCTCTGAACGGGACCGGATGCGTTCCTCAACAACGGCCTGGGTGTCGTTGCGGACAATGCCCAGCCACTCATTGGCCAGCGCCTCGAGCTCCGATGCCGTCAGCGGAATGAGCCGCAGCTCAAATTCCTCGTTCGACGCTTCCGGATCGAGCATGACATCCGCGAAAGTCGGTTCGGCTTCAGCCTCCTCTGCCGGGGCTTCCGCGGCATCTCCGCCCTCAACAGCCGGTGCCGCTTCCTCAGTCGCGGCGGGGGCTGCATCCGCTGCCGGTTCGTCCTGGGCATGAAGTGGCATCGCCACCATCATCCAGGCCAGCATGGCCAAAATCAGCGACACGCCTCGCGTGCCGATTGAGAAAAAACGCATATTTGCAACCTCGCTCCAAAATTTTTGAGGCGTCTAACAAGCAGGCGTTGGTGTGGCAACCCGGCTTTCCAGCCATCCGGCCGCCGCCATCCCGGCATGGCGTCCTGTGGCAAGACAGGCGGTCAGAAGATAACCTCCCGTCGGCGCATCCCAGTCCAGCATCTCTCCGGCACAAAAAACACCCGGCGCCGCACGCAGCATCAGGTTCCCGTCCAGAGCCGTTTCCGGCACACCACCGCCGGTTGAGATCGCCTCATCAATCTCCAAAGGCCCGGCAATCTGCGGCCGCAGCGCTTTCAGCGCGCCTGCTACCGCATCCACATCGGAAACATCACCATCAAAGCACTCCCGAAACAGCGCGATTTTCACAGGCGTGAGCCCCAGGGCTTTCCTCATGTGATTCGAAAAACTGTTGCGCCCCCTCGGCCGCGTCAGCCGTTCCGCCACGGTTGCCCGGTCCATATGGGGCAGAAGATCGAGAACCAGCGGCTCACCCTCCCGCAACCGGTTCGACAGAAGGTAAATCCCGCCGCCTTCGAGACCCTTCCTTGAAATCACAAATTCCCCATGCACCTCCGCTGACCCGACCTGCATGCGCACGGGCTTCACCGGTTGCCCGAAATGTTTCTCCATATGTTCGGACCACGGCACCCGGCATCCCACGTTGGTCGGCTTGAACGGGTTGAGCTCAATCTCCCTGTCCTCAAACAGCCGCGTCCAACTCCCGGTCGAGCCCAACCGCGACCAGGATGCGCCACCCACAGCCAGAACCGCACACCTGGCACGGACCTGCCGCGGCCCGTCAGGCGTCAGAAACCGGTAGCCGTCACCATCCCAGCCATCCCAGCGCCAGCGCGTTTTCAGCTCAACCCCACGCCCGGCCAGCAGCCCTAGCCAGGACCGGAGCAGGGGGGACGCCTTCATGCCCTGCGGAAAAATCCGTTTCGACGACCCGGTGAAATGCTCGATGCCATGGCTGTCGAGCCAGACCTTCACGTCCTGCGGCCCGAAATTGTCGAGGATTGGCGCCAGCCACTCGCCTCCCTCAAAATAGCTCGAGACAAATTCCGGCAGCGGCTGATCCCGCGACACGTTGAGCCCCGATTTGCCCGCCATCAGAAACTTCCGCGCCGGGGAGGGCATGGCATCGGCGATCACAACCCGACGACCGGCCGCCGAGATCATGTCAGCGGCCATCAGCCCTGCCGGACCGGCCCCGATGACCAGCGCGTCCGGGGTCAGCGGCTCAGGCAGGCTGGTCAAGACCGATCCGGGCGCGAATCTCCGGATCACGCAGGCTGACCTCCTCACCGGCCAGGTCCTTCGCGTCATCGCCGGTCAGCCAGATGATCGCCCGCGCCGGGATCTCGACGGGTGCGTGGTCGGAAAACTCCATGCGGCTTACCGCATTGATACCGCTGGCCTTGATCTGGCGCTGCATGTCCGTGGCCACCGTTCCCGGTGACAGGCTCATGGCCCGCACGCCCGCGCCCCGGTTCTCCAGATGCGTACAGCGCGTCAGCATGAACGCGGCCGCCTTCGACGAACAGTACGAGCTCCAGCCCTCAATCGGGTTATGCGCCGCCCCGGAGCTGATATTGACGATCACGCCCGCGCCCTGACGCCGCATCTGCGGCAGTACCGCCCGCGTGCCATTATACATGCCGCCAAGATTGATCGAGATGGCCTTGTGCCATTCCTTCGGCGTCGAGGTGGAGAGCGGCCCGATGGGATCGATCACGGCCGCGTTGTTCACCATGATGTCGACCTTTTCAAACAGCCCGCGCGCCCGCGAAACGGCCGTTTCCACCTGTGAATACTCCGACACGTCGCAGGTCATCGCCTCAACCCGGCCGCCCTTGCCGGAGAGTTCCTGGGCCAGATCCGTCAGGCTGCCGCCATTGCGCGCCAGCAGGAGCAGATTTGCCCCCTCCGCCGCCATCGCCCGCGCGGTCGCCTCCCCGATGCCGCGGCTCGCACCGGTGATTATTGCTGTTTTTCCGGTCATACTGGCCATCGGACTATCCTCTTGTATTATTTCCCGTATTGAATCCCTTTGCAGTTGCGTTGGCAAGCCCCACCAATGGCCAAGGTTGTCACCGGAAGCGATTGAGCCTAGGTGTCATCGGGGTATGTTGAGGAGTATCGCATGACTGATGCCCAGGCCCGCGACGCGCGGACCATTTCCGACAATTTGCGGGTCGTGTGTGACCCGGACGGGGTGACACGAACATGACCGCGCTGGCTGAGATTACCAAACAACTCCTGCACGCCGCCAAAGAGGCCGGAGCCGCGGATGCCGACGCCATCGCCGTATCCGGGGACAGCCTCCAGATCGGTGTGCGCAACGGAGCGCTCGAGGAGGCCGAACGCTCCGAGGGCGTCGATATCGGCCTTCGTGTCCTGCTCGGCCGTCGCCAGGCCTGCGTCTCCGCCAGCGACACCCGCCCGGAAACCATCACCGCCATGGCCGAACGTGCCGTTGCGATGGCAAAAGAGGCCCCGGAGGACCCCACCTGCGGCCTTGCCGACCCGGATCAGCTCGCGGAAATCCGCGACAACGACGCGCTCGATCTCGTGGATGACAGCGAACCGCCATCGCCGGAGCTTCTGAAGGAACGCGCGCTTGAGGCCGAGGCTGCATCACTCGCCGTTGAGGGCGTAACCCGTACGGATTCCGCGGGCGCGGGCTATGAGGACGTGTCCATCCACCTCGCCATGACCAACGGGTTCGAGGGCCGCATCCGCCGCACAAGCCACGCGGTCCAGGCCGTGGCCATCGCCGGCAACGGACTGGAAATGGAAAACGACTACGCCTTCGAGACCCGGACCCACTTCGCGGATCTGCCACCCGTGGCAGAGACCGGCCGGCTCGCCGGTGAACGCGCCGTGGCCCGCTACGGCGCCACGCGTCCGCCCACCGGCGCATATCCCGTGATTTTTGATGAACGCATCGCAGCGGGCCTGATCGGCCACCTCGTGCAGGCCATCAACGGCCAGGCCATTGCCCGCGGGGCCTCGTGGCTCAAGGACGCGCTGGGCGAGCAGGTCCTGCCGAAGGGAATGGACCTCATCGAAGACCCCAGCCGCCACCGCGTGCGCGGCTCCCGCATGTTCGATGCCGAGGGACTGCCCTGCGCGAAACGCGCACTGGTACGGGACGGCGTGCTCCAGGGCTGGACGCTTGACCTGGCAACGGCCCGCAAGCTGGGGCTCGAGAGCACCGCCAACGCATCCCGCGGCACCGGATCAACCCCGTCTCCGGCGGTCACACATCTGGGCCTCACCGAAGGGGCCATGTCCCGCGACGAACTGCTCGCGCAGATGGGAACGGGGCTGCTCGTGACCTCGATGATCGGCTCCACCATCAATCCCAATACCGGCGACTATTCCCGGGGTGCCGCCGGGTTCTGGGTGGAAAACGGCGAAATCAAACGCCCCGTGAACGAATGCACCGTGGCCGGCAACCTGCGCGAAATGCTCCTGAGCATCACCGCCGCCAACGACGCCCGTCACCACATGAGCCGCGTGGTGCCAAGCCTGCTGGTTGAGGGGATGGTTATTGCCGGAAGCTGAACTCGCCATCATGATCGGAGCCGCCCGCGCGGCTGGTGACCTTGCCCTGCGTCACTTCGCGGGCAGCCGCGCGGCTACGGAGAAAGCCGGTGGCCTCGGCCCCGTCACCCAGGCCGATATCGAGGTCGACCGTCTACTGCGCAAACAACTGCTGGAGGCACGCCCCTCTTATGGCTGGCTCTCCGAGGAAAGCGAGGACGATCCCGCGCGCCTGAACGCCGACCGTGTGTTTGTTGTCGACCCGATCGACGGAACACGCGCCTTCATCGAGGGTAAAAAGGACTGGGCCATATCCATTGCCGTGGTCGAACGCGGTCGCGCCATCGCCGGCATCGTCCACATGCCCGTGCTTGGCCGCAGCTACACGGCAATCGAGGGCTACGGCGCGCAGTGCAACGGCGCCGCAATCTGGGCCAGCGAGACCAGCACGATTGGCGAGGCCACGCTCCTCGTCAACGGCGCCCAGATGAAGGAACAGTACTGGCCCGGCGGCATCCCCCAACTGGAACGCCACTTCCGGCCCTCCATCGCCTACCGCATGTGTTTGGCTGCCGAGGGCAAATTCGACGGCATGCTGACCTTCCGCAATTCCTTTGAATGGGACATCGCCGCCGGAGACATCATCGCCCGCGAGGCCGGCGCGATTGTCACCGACCGCAACGGCAATCCAACCGTTTACAACAACCCGACCCCAACACTGCCAGGCATTTTCGTCGCCGGCCGGTTCATGCACCGCTACCTGATGGAACGCTCGGCCCGGGACTGACCTTACCCAGCGTCAGCTGCCCACCAGAGGTCCGGGGCAGGGCAGGTCACTGTCATCCGAATGGCTCTCGGTCAGCGTGATGCCGTCTTCCCCTGACGCCTCGACCTGCGTGGCGTAAATACGTCCGTTTTCCACACCCGTGCGCCAGCACATGCGCTCCGGATCGCCGACATAGGAGAAACAGACATGCCCGCCATCAAATTCCCAGAACCCCTCCTGACAGAGTCCACTGGCAAACCGCCACAGCGCGCGCCCGCTGCGGTAGTACTGCTCCGACCCAAAATACTCGCCATTCCAGGTGAAATGAACGGTACGGCCACTGACGCGCCGGGCAAATTCCTCAGCCGTGACAATCGGTTCCGCCGCCAGCCACACGGGCTGAGCCGCCAGCATCGAAACGACCAACCATGTTCGCAGGGTCCCCATTTGAACGCACCTAGCATGACGCAATTCGCGGATGAACCCGATTCCGCGCCGCAACGCCCCTTGTGGCCTGGACGGGTGCCGGGAATTGGCGTAAAGGGCGGGCTGGAACTGCGACCCCCGCAGTCAGTAATAACGGAGATTGTTACGCGATGGATCTGTTCGCGGAAGTGAAGACCCTGGTTCTGCAGGGAATTGACACGCTGGTTGCCGACGGCACGCTGCCCGAGGGTCTGGAAACCCGCGCGGTTTCCGTGGAACCCCCGCGCGATCCGGCTCACGGCGACATGGCCACCAACGCCGCAATGGTCCTCGCCAAACCCGCCCGCAAATCTCCCCGCGACATTGCCGCCGCCCTGGCTGAGGTGCTCGCCAAAGACCCCGGCATCGCGAATGCCGATGTGGCGGGACCGGGCTTTCTCAACCTGCGTCTCGATCCGTCCCGGTGGTTCAGCATCATTCCCGCCGTAATCGCCGCCGGTACCGGTGTTGGCCGCTCCGACATGGGGCAGGGGCAGAGGGTCAATGTCGAGTTCGTCTCCGCCAACCCCACCGGCCCCCTGCATGTGGGTCACACGCGCGGCACCGTGTTCGGCGACACGCTTTCCAACCTGCTCGCCTTCGCGGGATACGACGTGACCCGCGAATACTACATCAACGATGGCGGTGCCCAGGTCGACGTTCTCGCCCGCTCCGCCTATGAGCGTTACCGCGAAGCCAACGGACTTGAGCCCGAAATTGCGGAGGGTCTCTATCCCGGCGACTACCTGATTCCCGTCGGTGAGGCGCTCAAGGAAAAATACGGCGACAGCCTGATCGACCAGCCCGAGGACAAATGGCTGGCCGAACTGCGCGAGTTTGCCACCGAAATGATGATGGACCTGATCCGCAGCGACCTGGCTCTGCTCGGCGTCAAAATGGACAGCTTCTTCTCCGAGAAGTCCCTCTACGGCTCCGGCCGCATCGAGGAGGCGGTAGAATCACTCGAATCACGGGGCCTCATCTACAACGGCGTTCTCGAACCACCCAAGGGCAAAAAGCCCGAGGATTGGGAGCCGCGCCCGCAAACCCTGTTCAAATCCACCGAATATGGCGATGATGTCGACCGCCCGCTGAAAAAATCGGACGGCTCCTGGACCTATTTCGCCCCGGATATCGCCTACCACTACGACAAAATTCAGCGCGACTTTGATATGCTGATCGACGTTTTTGGTGCGGATCATGGCGGCTACGTCAAGCGGATGAAGGCGGCGGTTGCGGCACTTTCGGGTGATAAATCAGTATCTTTGGACATTAAGCTCGTGCAGCTTGTGAAGCTCTTCCGTGGCGGTGAGCCGTTCAAGATGTCCAAACGCGCCGGCAATTTCGTCACCCTGCGCGATCTGCTCGATCAGGTCGGGCCGGACGAGACTCGGTTCGTCATGCTCACACGCAAAAACGACGCCCCGCTCGACTTCGATTTCGACAAGGTCATGGAAAAATCGAAGGAAAACCCGGTTTATTACGTTCAGTACGCCCATGCCCGCGCCTGTTCCATTCTGTCCCGGGCCCGCGACGAAAACATGGAAACCTCTGATGAGGCGCTGGCCGGAGCCGATCTGAGCCTGCTGGGTCGCGATGCGGAGATGCGTCTTCTGCGCAAGATCTCCGAGTGGCCCCGCCATGTCGAGCTGGCCGCGAACCACCATGAGCCGCACAGAATTTCGTTCTATCTCTACGACCTGGCGTCGGAATTTCATGCATTGCAGCATCAGGGAAAACTGGAGGAGGAGCACCGTTTCGTGCGCCCCGACGCGCCCGATCTGACCCGCGCAAGACTGGCTCTGGTGCGGGCCTCAATGGTTGTGATTTCGACAGGACTTGGTATTCTCGGAGTAACCCCAATGGAAGAGATGCGTTAAGAAATCCAAAGTATTTTGGGGTTGGAGCAAGGGCACCTACACGATATGGTGTTTAAAATACAGGCTAGAACCCAATGCACGAAGCTTATCGCGACGATTATGTATCCCTTATGGATGGCAACGGAAACTCACTGATCCCCGGCTCGGTCAGGCGCGCGGTCAGCGCGCTTGTGTTTCTCGGGCTGATAGCGGGGATGGGTGTCTGGGCCTGGCGTCTCGGCACCCGCGACGCCCGCGAGGTTCCCATCATCCGCGCCATGGAAGGTCCCGCCCGCATCACGCCGGAGGACCAGGGCGGATTTGTGGCACCCAATACCGACCTCGAAATCAATTCGGTCCTTGAGGGCAACCCCGCCCCGGTGCCCCGTGAGACGGCAACCGCCCTGGCCCAGCCCGAAGTGCTGACCGAGGAGGACGGCCCCCAGGGAACCCTGGAAATCACCGCGACCGCTCCGGAGCCGGTCGAGGATCCCGACGCTGAGATTACCCTCGGCGGTGAACCGGTCGAGGCCCTCCCCGAGGACGCCATCGCCGGGGACGACGCGCCCACGGTCCAGCCCGGCGAACTCAGCGCCCTTGTGGAAAGCCTTCAGTCGCCCGAACCGGAGGAAGCCGAGGAGGCAGCCCCGTTCTCCACCGGCCCGCGTCCGCTGAGCCGTCCGCGTCACCTTCGCGCCGCACCCGCCGCAACCACGGCGGCCAGCACCACTCCGGCTGCGGCCGCCCCGGTCGTCCCGAAGGAGGTCGCCTCCGTCCCGACCGGCAGCCGCCTGATCCAGCTCGGCGCTTTCGACAGCGAGCAGATCACGCGCAGCGCCTGGGCCAACCTTGTGGCAAAACACGGCGATCTGTTGGGCTCCAAGAGCCTCTACGTGCAGCGTACCACCAACAATTCGCGGGTGTTCTACCGCCTTCGCGTTGCCGGTTTCTCCAACACGACCCAGACCCGGGACATGTGTGAGGCTCTGCGCGCACGGGGCGTCGACTGCATCCCGGTAACCGTGCAGTAGATGGCCGCGCGCGCCGTCATCTTTGGCTGTGGTGGCACCACGCTCACACCGGAGGAACTGCGGTTTTTCACCAGCCGCGACCCCTGGGGGTACATCCTCTTTGCCCGCAACGTGGAAAACCCTGAACAGTTGCGCGCCCTCACCGACAGCCTGCGCCAGGCCGTGGGCCGTGACGCGCCGGTCCTGATCGACCAGGAGGGCGGCCGCGTCGCCCGTCTGCGCGGCCCGCACTGGCGCGAATGGGAACCGGCCCTCGATGAATGCCAGCACTTCACTGACATCGACGCCCGCGCCCAGGCCATGCGCCTGCGCTACCGGCTGATGGCGGCCGAGTTGCGCAGCGTTGGCATCGACGTGAACTGCGCCCCGGTCCTCGACCTCGTGCAGGAATACTCCCACGCCGTCCTGAAAAACCGCTGCTACGGCCCGGACATGCAGGGCGTTGCCACCACCGGTCGCGCCGTGGCCGAGGGTCTGATGGAGGGCGGTGTCCTGCCCGTGATCAAACACATGCCAGGCCAGGGCCGCGCCGATCTCGACAGCCACAAGGACCTGCCGGTCGTCAGCACCACCCACACGGAACTGACCAACACCGATTTCGCCCCGTTCCGGGCGCTCGCGGACCTGCCCATGGCGATGTCCGCCCACGTGATCTACAGCGACATCGACCCCACCGCTCCGGCAACCCTGTCGCCGCGCATGAACACCATCATGCGCCAGGAAATCGGCTTTGATGGTCTGCTGATGACCGACGACCTCTCCATGCACGCCCTGACCGGACCGTTCGGCAAGCGGGCGGAGAATGCCCTGGCCGCCGGATGTGACGTGGTCCTGCACTGCAACGGCGATCCCAACGAAATGGTGCCGGTCGCGGATGCCGTTCCCATGCTGGAGGGCCGGTCCCTGGAGCGCGCCGATGCGGCGCTCGCCCTGCGCCAGGACCCGCAACCGGCGGATTTCGAGGCTCTTGAGGCCGAATACGCCGAACTGAGGGAGAGGACCGTCCATGCTTGATGAGAGTTTCGACGCCGCCGGCACCGAGGCCCGCATTGCATCCGAGGCGCTCCGCGTGGACGTGGACGGGTTTGAGGGCCCGCTCGACCTGCTTCTCACACTCGCCCGCAGTCAAAAAGTCGACCTTCTGAAGATCTCAATCCTCAAACTCGCCGAGCAGTATCTGGGCTTTGTTGAGGAGGCGAAAAAACTCCGCATCGAACTGGCCGCCGACTACCTCGTGATGGCGGCCTGGCTCGCCTTCCTCAAATCGCGCCTTTTGCTCCCCCCCGATCCGGAGGAGGAGGGCCCCTCCGGTGAGGACATGGCCGCGCACCTGGCCTTCCAGCTTCAGCGTCTTGAGGCCATGCGCTCCGTCGCCGCCCAGCTTATGGCCCGCGACCAGCTTGGCCGTGACGTTTTCGCCCGTGGCGAGCCGCAAAATGTCAGCAAAACCACCGAGATCCGCCATTCGGCCACCCTCATGGATCTGCTGCGCGCCTATTCGCGCATCAAAACCCGTGAGGATTTTCAGCCGCTCCACCTGACCCGCAAACCGGTCTACACCATGGAGCAGGCGCTCGAGCGGATGCGCGGCCTTGTGGGGGACGCCATGGACTGGGTGCAGCTCTCCGAATGGCTCCCGCCCGAATGGTGCACCGACGGCAAGAAACGCCGCAACGCCACCGCCGCCAATTTTGCCGCCTCCCTTGAACTGGTGAAGGAGGGCAGGCTCCGCATCCGTCAGGACGGAACCTTCCAGCCGATTTTTCTGCGTCGCTGCGACGAGGAGGACCGAACATGAACGAGACCACCCACGATTTCGACGATGCCGAAGCCTGGACGCTCCCTTCACCGGAGGAACAGCAGCGCATGGTCGAGGCGGTCCTCTTCGCCAGCAAAACACCGCTCAGCACCGCACAGTTAAAGGAACGCCTGCCCGAGGGATGCGACATTGGCGAGGCCGTCGTGGCCCTGCGCGAACACTATCGCGGCCGCGGTGTGCAACTGGTGCGCGTGGGCGAGGGCTGGGCCTTCCGCACCGCGGGCGATCTGGCCTTCCTGATGAGCCGCGAGGTTGTCGAGACCCGCAAGCTCAGCCGCGCCGCCGTCGAAACCCTCGCCATCATTGCCTATCACCAGCCGGTCACCCGTGCCGAAATCGAGGAAATCCGTGGCGTTTCCGTCTCCAGTGGCACCATTGACCTGCTGATGGATCAGGGCTGGGTCAAACTCGGCCGCCGCCGCGAAAGCCCGGGCCGACCCATGACCCTCATCGTCACCCCGGCCTTCCTCGACCATTTCGGTCTCGGCTCCGAAAAGGACCTGCCCGGTGTCGCCGAACTCCGCGCCGCCGGTCTGCTCGACAATCGCCCAGGCTTTGTGCCCACACCGGAGAACGCCGCCGGGGAAGGGGATGCCGACCTTACGGGCGAGGATGCCGAGGGCGAACCCGCCGACCTCTTTACCTGAGACAGCCCTCTCAGTCGTTCAGCAGCTTCAAAAACGCCGTCATCGCCCGCTCCGCGCGGGCGTCGATGGTGGCCTGATCCGGCGCCGGCATCGCCCCGATCGCCCGCCTGATCTGCAAATCCCCAATCAGCAGGCTCAGATACACCTCCACCAACCCTTCAGCCGCATCATCGCCCGCCACCCGTCGCATCAAATCCACCAGCAGAGGTCTCACCGCCTCGCGACCGCCCGCTGAGATTGCCGCGCCCAACTCCCCCGAGGCATCCGCCGCCGCCGCGCGGTTCAGCAGCACCGCCCGGTCCCCCAGAACCATCCCGAACAAAACCGGACCCAGCCGCGCCAGCGCCTCCAGCGGATCACCCTCGTCCGCAATGGCCTCGTCCAGCAGCGCACGGGACGCTTCCGCATTATCCCGCACCATCTCCGCAAACAGCCCCTGCTTGTCCCCGTACCAGCGGTAAAGCGTCTCGTTCGACGCCTTCGCCGCTCTGGCAATGGTCAGCATCGACGTGCCCGCATATCCCCGCTCCTCAAGCAGGGCATAGGCCGCCGCCGTAATCGCCTCATGCCGCTTTCGCCTCGCTTCATCCCGCATGATCTCTCCCAAATCTCCACCGCACCGCCTTCAAACGGTACTGGACAAATACCGTACACATGTGTACGTAAATTGCAAAGCGTATAGATGTGTACGGAAAGGAAGCCCCAGTGACACGCGCCATCACCCTGATCCTGATGCTCACCGCACTCCTGCATTCCGCAGCGATTTTCGGGTTTTTCTACGCCTGGGTCTGCTCAACCATGTGGGGCCTCGATGCGGCGGAGCCCGCAACCGCCATCGCTGCCATGCAGGCCATGAACGCCTCCGTGCGCAACGCGGTATTTGCCCCGGCCTTCTTCGCCACGCCCTTCCTGCTGATCCTTGCAGGCGCGTGTCTGTGGACACGGAAACGCCGTTCCTCCGCCACGTTCTTCGGGCTGGCGGGCCTCGTCTATCTCTTCGGAGGTCTGGTTCTGACCATGGCCGTCAACGTCCCCATGAATGAGGCTCTGGCCTTGGTCACCATCCCGGACGACGCAAACGCCGCCGCCCAAATCTGGAACGACTATTCCGGCCCCTGGCAGTTTTGGAACCAGACCCGCACGGTCGCATCCGGTCTCTCATTCCTGCTGGCGGCATGGGGGGCGGTACTCTACCGCCCCGTCACAATGTCCTGAAATGTTTGCGAAACATGTTGTGCCTGACCGAACCGGTCAGGCCGTTCCCCGCACAGGCCGATTGTTCTTAATGTTGAACTTCATCCCGTCGAGCAGTTCAACCAGGTCGGGACGCGCGGCGGGACCGTTGGAAATGTCAACGAGCATCAGCGTCCCGTCCGGCTGAATGCCAAACGCGCCAGGCTCCGCAAACGCACCGGTCGTTTCCGCCTCCGACAAAGGCTCGGAAACATACAGCCCCAGTGACCGCATCTGCGGCACGGTCAGACCATAGCAGAGGTCGAAACTCCAGCCAAACTCCTCCCGGTCCGCCAGCGCCTTCTCGCGCGTGTCCGCAGAGACAACCACCACATCCATCACCTCGGTCCAGGAGGGCAGGGCCGCATCCAGCTTGGCAAGAAACCGCTTGCAGCGCGGGCAGTGCGCCCCGCGATACACGAACAGCATCGTCCAGCGCTCCTTCGGCTGGCCAATCGTTACCGCGCCATCGCCATCGGCTCTGGGAAAACTCATTTCCTCGACCTTAACGCCGACATTGGGCCTGTTGTTTGTCATCTGGTGTCCCGCCAATTTGATGAAATCACTGGTCCCGTACGGCCGCCCACCGTCACGGCGTCCGGAAATGCTTCGACAGTTTTAGACCCTGACCCTGATAGTTCGACCCCAGGTCGCGACCATAAAGGATATCCGGCCGTTCCATCATCGGCTCATAAACCAGCCGTCCCACAACCTGTCCATGATCCAGCGCAAACGGCGCCTCATGACACCGCACCTCCAGCACCCCGCGCGATCCGTGACCGCCCGCATCGCTGTTGCCGAATCCCGGATCGAAGAACCCCGCGTAATGCACCCGGAACTCACCCACCATCGCAAGATAGGGCGCCATCTCCGCCGCATGATCCGGCGGCACATGCACCGCCTCGCGGCTCACAAGAATATAAAACGCGCCAGGGTCGAGAATCATGCGACCGTCATGGGACGTCACCGGCTCCCAAAACTCCGCGGGGTCGTAATACCCGATCCGGTCCAGATCGATCAGCCCCGTATGCGGCTTGGCGCGATACCCGACGACACCGCCCTCCCGCGGCCTGAGATCGACGGAGAAGGCCAGACCCTTGTCGATATGCGCCTCACCATCCACCAGGCCCTGGTCCGCATCCAGCGCCTTCAGCGCCGCGTCATCCAGCTCCCGCGTGCCCACGGTCGAAAACCGGATCTGGTTGAGCCGCATCCCCGGCCGCACCAGCACCGAAAAGGACCGCGGCGAAATCTCGGCATAGAGCGGCCCGTCATACCCGGCCTCGATCCGGTCAAATTCCGTGCCCCGGTCCGTGATCAGCCGCGTGAAAACATCGAGCCGCCCCGTGGAGCTTTTGGCATTCGCCACCGCCGCCAGATGCGGGGGCAGGGACAACTCCTCCATCAGAGGCACCAGGTACACACAGCCCTTCTCCAGAACCGCGCCGGGCTCCAGATCAATGCGGTGCATGGAAAAATCCTCAAGCCGCTCGGAAATCGTGGCATTCCGCCCCGGCAGGAAAGACGCCCGCAGCCGGAACGCCTCAACCCCGAGTCTCAGGTCGAGACTGGCCGGCTGGATCTGGCCCGTAACGGCTGGCTGGTCCATGCGGATCAGGCCATCGGCGATCATTGCCGCGATGCCCTGCGACGGGACCACACCCGTTGCCGCCAGAAGCGAATTTAAGGAAATGGTCGGGCTAGCGAGATTCGAACTCACGACCTTTCGTCCCCCAGACGAACGCGCTACCAGACTGCGCTATAGCCCGACAGGCAGCCCTATACAGGTACCGGTTGGGGAAGGGCAAGCAGGAAAACAACGTCACTTGAAATCAGCGCGGCGCGTCTTCCACCATGGTGGCGCGCAGGGCTTCGAGTTTGACCAGAAGGTCGCGAATTGCGGCTTTTTTGTCGGCTGCCACGGTATCCTCCACCTCCGGACGCTCCTCCAGCAGAAGGTCTTCCTCGGGTTCCGATTCCCCAAACAGATCGCCTTGCGGTATCGTAGCCTGGGACGGTGTCACACCGTTGCTGGCGACGACGACCGGCGTGACAACTGTCGGCTCCTCAGCCTTCTTCGGCTTGGCGGCTTCCCTGGTTTTGGCCTCCACCGGCGCCTTCTCAGCCGGTGCCTCTTCCGCCTCCGCCTCAACGGTGCCGAGCGTAATCACGTGACGGACGCCTTTTTCGCGCAGGATCTTCTGCGCGCCCTTGATGGTCATGCCGTCATCATACAGCAGCCCGCGAATGCCGCGCAGAAGACAAATATCCTCCGGGCGGTAGTATCTCCGGCCACCGCCACGCTTAACGGGCTTTACCTGTGAAAAACGGGTCTCCCAGAACCGCAGGACGTGCGGAGGCACCTCAAGTACGTCCGCCACCTCACTGATTGTTCTGAATGCTTCCGCCGACTTCCTGACCAACGTCTGTCTCCGTAGTTAGCGTTTGTTCCCGGCGTCAACGCGTTCCTTCATGATGTGGGACGGCCGAAACGTCAGAACGCGGCGCGGTTCAATGGGAACCTCCTCGCCGGTTTTCGGGTTGCGTCCCACCCGTGCCGATTTTGACCGGACACTGAAGGTTCCAAAAGATGAAATCTTGACCGACTCGCCTTTAACGAGAGCGTCGGACATGTGGTTCAGTACCGATTCCACGAGTTCAGCGGACTCGTTTCGCGAAAGCCCCACCGCGCCGAATACCGCCTCACTGAGTTCCATTCTTGTAAGGGTCTTTTCACTCATGGGCTTCCCCCTGTTATATGCGGTTTTGCTAACCTAGGTGGATATGGGAAAGCGAGTCAATAACAACGGCTTGTGGAGAGGTGCAAATGCGGACTACCAGCGCAGTGTTGCCGCGCCCCAGGCCAGTCCGCCGCCGATTGCCTCCATCAGGAGCAGGTCGCCTTCCTTAAAACGTCCCTCCTGGGCCGCTACCGACATGGCAAGCGGGATCGAGGCGGCTGACGTGTTGCCGTGATCGTGGACCGTTACGACAACATTTTCCAGCGGAATCCCCAGTTTGGTCGCCGTCTGTGTCATGATTCGCAAATTCGCCTGATGGGGCACCAGCCAGGTCACGTCACTCTTGTCGAGCCCCGCCCGGTCCAGTGCCGCCTGACCGGTTTCCGCAAGTTTTACAACCGCATGCCGGAAAACCTCCCGGCCGGACATGTGAACCACACCTGCGGTGCCGGTGGAGGACGGCCCGCCATCCACATAGAGAATATCGGTATATCGCCCATCGGAATGCAGATCCGTCGACAGGATGCCCCGGTCCGTGCTCTCCCCCGTGCCTTCCTTCGCCTCCAGGATCAGCGCGCCCGCACCATCGCCAAACAGAACGCAGGTCGACCGGTCGGTGAAATCCAGGATGCGCGAGAACGTCTCCGCACCGATTACCATGACCCGTTCCGCCTGGCCCGAGCGGATGATCGCATCCGCCTGGGACAGCGCAAAGACAAACCCCGCACAGACCGCCTGCACGTCAAAGGCGAACCCGCCCGTCATGCCGATCGCTTCCTGAACCCGCACGGCGGTGGAGGGGAAGGTCTGGTCAGGTGTGGCCGTCGCCAGCACGATCGCGCCAATATCACTGCCGTCCAGGCCTGCGTTCTCCAGAGCCTGTTTTGCGGCCGCAATGGCCAGGTCCGAGGTCTTCTGCCCCTCGGCGGCGAAATGTCTGCGTTTGATGCCTGACCGGGAGGTGATCCACTCGTCAGACGTGTCGAGCGTCTTGGCAAACTCGGCGTTTTCAACGACCCGTTCTGGCAGGTAGTGACCGCAGGCCACTGGAACCGATCTGATGATGCTCAAGTTCCACTCCCCTCAACTTCGGCATTTCTGCCGGTACCCGACTGCCCGCCGCAGGCCACACGCGCGGCCAGCTTGCGGGTAAACTCAATTTCGCTCAGCGTGCAGGCCAGCTTGATCGCCGCCGAAATACCGGTGGCGTCCGAACTGCCATGCGACTTGATCACCGTCCCGTTCAGACCCAGGAACACGCCGCCATTCACGCGACGCGGGTCGATGCGTTTCTGAAAACGGCGCAGGGACGTGACCGCAAACATGCCGCCAATGCGCGACAGAATGGTATGGGTGAACGCCTCGCGCAGCAGCGACCCGATCAGCTTGGCCGTGCCTTCCGCCGATTTCAGCGCCACATTGCCCGTAAACCCGTCCGTGACGATCACATCCACCCGGTCCGACGGCATGTCGCCGCCCTCCACGTAGCCGATATACTCAAACTCACCGGCCGGCCCGGCCGCCTCGATAAGCTGCGCGGCGGCATGCAGTTCCGAACGCCCCTTGTGCTCTTCCGTCCCGACATTCAGCAGCCCGATACGCGGCCGCTCAATTCCAAGCGCATTGCGGGCATAGGACGCCCCCATCAGCGCAAAGGTCAGAAGATCATCGGGATCGGCGCGGATATCCGCACCGGCATCCAGAACCACATTGTACCCGTTGGGATTGGTGGAGGGCCACAGGATCGCAATCGCGGGGCGGTTGACCCCCGGCGCCTTGCGCAGGGCCAGCATCGACATCGCCATCAGCGCGCCGGTATTGCCACAGGAGATAACGGCGCTGCTCTCGCCGTTCTTCACGCTCTCCAGCGCGTTCCACATGCTCGACCCCCGTGCGGCGCGCAATGCCCGCGACGGCTTCTCATCCATCGCAATCACGCTGTCCGCATGACGGATCTCACAGCGTTGGGAAAGGGGGGAGTTTGCTCGGATGGCGGAATTCAGCAGATCGGCATCGCCATGAACGATATAGCGGATCTGCGGATTTTTCCTGAGCGATTTGCCCATGCCGCGCACGACATGGGACACGTCACGATCACCGCCCATGGCGTCGATCGTGATCACAACATCTTTCCCGGCTCCGGTGGACGTACGGTCAGGTCCGGTTTTTTCGGTACCCGTACTCATGCCTGGCCCACCTCAGTCGGGAAAAAATCAGGCAGCCTCGTCGTCGAAGTCGACTTCTTCGGCAAGCACAACCACTTCGCGGTCGTCATAGTGACCGCAGGCACCACAGACGTGATGCGGACGGCGCAGCTCACCGCAGTTCGAACACTCGTTGGGATTGCCGCCAACAAGCGAATCATGAGAGCGTCGCATTCCGCGTTTGGAACGCGTAATCTTGCTTTTTGGAACAGCCATTTCTCAACCTCAGTCTCGCGCGGGTCTCAGCCCGAAATTCCGGAGCTTCCCATACCGAAGACCGGGTGGTCTTGCAACCGGTTGGCCAACCCCATGCACGCATGATGCCGACCCCCGGAATCAGCGGGGAAACGAAGCGCGGAACATAGCGAAAACCGCCAGACGCGCAAGCCCATTTCCAGACTTTTTCAGGTGCCATCACCCAGTTTGTTCCTTAATTTGGCGAGACCGGCAAAAGGCTTCAGATCCTCATCCCGGATCGGAACTACACCTTCCTCCGCAAAATTCTGTTTTTCAAGGGAAATTCCCTCTTTTTTTGGATAGGTCGGCAAAGCCAGCGACAGGGCCTCAAGCGCAACCAGCCCAATATCAATACGATCAGTCAGCGGCTCCTCACTGTCGTCAAGGTCGTGGGGAATCATGTAATCCAGATCGACCGGGGCCTCCATCGGCACGAATTTCCGCTCCACCGGCACATCGACCCGCGTCGTCACCGGTTCCAGCGACACCACGCAGGGCTGGATGACAGTGGCGCCGAGTTTTCCGGTCAGGCGCCACCCCTGGCCGCTCAGCGGCGCGACCGTCCCCGTCATCCGCATCTTGCGGACCGAGTTGGCATCGAAAAGTTTCGCAATCGCCCGGTACTCGTCTTCCGTGGGGCTCACGTCAAAATCCAGCTCCTGACTCTTCGCCATTCGGGCCAGAACGAGCACACGTGCGAAATCCGGGTTGTCCGGTGAGGTTTTAAGGAGATCCGGCATGAGTATCCTATCGTGCGGCGGGCAACCGGCCCGCGTCCCAGGGTGCTTGAATTTAGACCATGTGCAGGGTAGGGGAGCAAGGTGTTTTACCCGTGTCGTGAGGACCCGATGAAATCTCGAACCCTGTTGCGTCTCATCGTCGGCGCGAGCCTCACGGGATTGATCGCCGCCGGATGCGCACCCACGATACGGGTTCATGGCTATGTTCCGTCCGATGCCGAGATCGAACCGATCCGCCCCGGCGTCGACACCCAGCAGACCGTAGCCGAGGCCCTGGGCAACCCCACCGCCAGTGGCCTGCTGGAGGACAGCACCTGGTACTATGTCGAAAGCGTCGTCCGCAACTACACCTACAACGCGCCCGAGGTGATCGACCGCACGGTTCTGGCCATCGAGTTCAACTCCGCCGGCACCGTGACCGGCATGGTGCGCTATGGCATCGAGGATGGCCGGATCATCAACCTGACCACCCGCACCACCGAAACCGGCGGCCGCAAGCTCAGCGCGCTTGAGCAGATCTTCGGCAACCTGCTGACTCTCGACGCGGAGCAGTTCCAGAACTGACGCGGACGGCCCGGTAAAGGCGCCGCCGCCCGCGCCACCCCGTCAGGGGGCCGTCAGCCGATGGCCTTCGCCCAGGCGTCTCTGTCGAACCCCGGTATCACCGTCCCGTTCGCATCCAGCAGCGGCCGTTTGATGATGCGCGGGTTCTCCACCATCGCCTCAATCGCCGCTGCCCGGTCCGATTTCAGACGCTCCTGCGTCGCCTCATCGAGCTTTTTGAAATTCGCCGCCTTCAGGTTCATCACCGTGGTCAGCCCTGCGGCATCGATCCACGCATCGAGGTCACTGGCCAGGTTTTCGGCCTTGTTGAAGTTGATCCTCTCAAACTCAACACCCTGTTCCTCAAGCCAGTCCGCACCCCGCTTGACCGTGGTGCATCCCGACATTCCGTACATTCTGATAGCCATCCGATCAGGCTCCCCGCGCTCGTGTCACATGTGGTTCAGCGGAAGGCACCCTCCGCCGCATATGGATACAGGGATTTTGCGATGGCGTGTCAACGCCTGGCGGTCAAACAACCCGTGAGCGGTGGTCTCAGCCGCCGGTCTGCCCCGACGCCGTGCGGTCGGGTGTCAGCATTCCGGCAACGCCGTGGCTGGAATGGCTGAGGAAATTCATCACGTCCTCTGAGGGCAGGGGCTTTGACACCAGGAAGCCCTGAACCTCATCGACGCCGTTTTCGCGCATGAACGCCAGCTGCCGCGAGGATTCCACGCCCTCGATCGTCGTGGTCAGGGAGAACCGCTGGCCCAGGTTGACGATCGTGCGCACGAGGTCCCGTTCCCTCTGGTCGGCAAGCGAGTCCGCAAAGGATTTGTCGAGCTTGAGGTAGTCCAGATCAAACTGCCGCAGATGGTTGATCGAGGAATAGCCCGTGCCAAAATCATCCAGCGCAAACCGCACGCCCATCATCTTCAGCCGCCGCAACACGGTCTGAAGCATTTCCGTCTCAAGCGAAAACACCGTCTCGGTAATCTCAAGCACCAGCCGTCCAGGGGGCAGGCCGTTCCGGTCGAGCGCATCCTCGACCTTCTCCACAAACTGTGGGTTCTTGAACTGCTCCATCGAGACATTGACCGACACGCTTGCCGGAGAGGGCCATTGCGCCGCCGCTCGACAGGCCATCTCCAGCACATGTTCCCCCAGCGCCCCGATCAGACCGGACAGCTCCGCCAGAGGAATGAACTCATTGGGGGGAATGCGGCCCAGCTCCGGATGCTGCCAGCGGACCAGCGCCTCAAAGCCGCGCACCATGTTGGACTGCATGTTCACGATGGGCTGAAATTCCAGGAAAAACTCGTTCTCCGCGAGGCCCCGACGGATTTCCGATTCCATCCGCAGTTTGGAATTCGCATCCTCCGACATGGTCTGCGAGAAATAGCATATGCCTCCGCCGCCCGGCGCCCGGGCCTGCTGAAGCGCGAAACTCGCCCGCGCCAGCAGATCGCTTCTTTCCGTGTCACCCTCCACGAGCGACGTGATCCCGATCGAACACCCGCTGACCACCTGCGCGCCACAGGCCTCCAGAGGCCTGTCCATGCTGGATGAAATACGCTTGGCCAGATCATTGATGAACCAGCTGCCCTGACCAGGCGTCAGAACCGCAAACTCGTCGCCGCCCACGCGGTAGATTTTGGAACCCTTGTCGAGTTCCCGGCTGATCCGGCGCACAGCCGCCTTAAGCAGCTCGTCCCCAACCTGGTGGCCCAGGGTGTCGTTGATGGGCTTGAACCGGTCCAGGTCGATAACCAGCAACACCGCCGGCGCGCGCTTGTCGATCAGCGCCTCAATATCACGTTTCAGGCTGTTGCGGTTGCCGATCCCGGTAAGTTCGTCCTGGTAAAGAACCCCCCACAGTTCCCGCTGCATGGTGCGGGATTTCCTCATCTCCGAGCGCAGATTTGCCTGCATATGGCCCAGAAACAGAAAAACCCCGCCCAGAACCAGCGGGGCGATCGCAACTATGCCGTGAATGGGGTTCTGACGGATGAGATAGAGCGGCGTGTCAAATTCCGTGCCGATCCAGTACCGTTCAAACGCAAAGCCGCACAGCGGAAACATCAGTCCGAACAACACGCCAAAACAGGCGAATTTCGTACGTGTGCCGCCAATCCGTCTCAACAACGCGTCTCCAAATACCGTGACCCTCTTCCTCCACGATTCTTATTAAAACCAGGCTAAAAAAACTACGGTTGTGAGATGAATTGGTAAATTGACTTGACTAATTTGAAGGACCCCGCTGGCCCGGCCGCCGGCCGTCAAACGGAAGTCACATTCCTCGCATAATCTCCGTCTCCGGAACTTACGGAGGTCCACCATGTTACGCAGACCCGCACGCGCCTTCATGGCTACCCCCGCCACATCCGCCCGGGACATGCGCGACGTGCTGGCCCTGCGCCACGCGCGGTTCAACGACCGGGCCGAACCGGAAGACAGCGGTTTCGAGTGCATTCTGGTCAGGGACACCACCACCGGCGAGCCCGTCTGCACCTTTCGTCTGATGCGATTTGCCTCCGGTGCGGAGCTCGCCCGGTCCTATTCCGCCCGCTATTACGACCTCGGCGCCCTCGCCGAATACCCCGAGGCCATCCTCGAAATCGGCCGCTTCTGCGTCGCGGAAAACGCCCGCGACCCGTCCATCCTGCGCACCGCCTGGGCCCATGTGGCAACGGAGGTTCGCGCAGGCAATATCGGCCTCCTCATAGGCTGCAGCAGCTTCTCCGGCACCTCCGCCGACCCCTACGAGGACGCTTTCGCGCTCCTCGCGCAGCAGCATCTGGCCCCCAAACGCTGGCTGCCCCGCGTCAAGGCCCCCGCCGTCTTGCGCTTCGCCCGCCGCTTCCGTCTGCGCAAGCCCGACCTCAAAAAAGCCGCCCGCACCATGCCGCCGCTCCTGAAATCCTACCTCGCCATGGGCGGCTGGGTCTCCGACCATGCCGTCCTCGACCGCGACCTGAACACCCTCCACGTCTTCACCGGCGTCGAGGTCGGCCGCATCCCGCCCAACCGCGCAAGGCTTCTCTTCGGACCGGCAGGCTGATCCAGGCGATCTATTGCGCAGTAGGTCCGCATCCTTCGAGCCAGACATCCCCGTGATCCAGCGGCACGCATTCACCCGTCAGCAACCGCTCTATCCGTCCCACCCGTTCCGCAAGCGCGGGATCGTCCGCGCGCAAATCATACTGACCCGGCGCAATCAAAACCGCCGCCAGCCGTAGAAAATCTCCCCTCTCAATCTCCGCCGGTGACGCCCAGAAAACCTGTTCGCTGGCATGATGAAACCCCGTCATCCAGCCATCCGGGCCACGCCCCATCTCCAGCGTATCGAGCCAAAGCGCGAGGATCTGATCCTTGTCCAGACGGCTCTCCAGCCCGAGCGCGTACCCCGTCTGTCGGATTTTGCCGATGCCAGGCCGGAACCGCTCGAAAGCGAGCCGCTTTGACACGGACTGCGAAACCGTCGTGGCGCCCGCACCCGCCGTGGTGAAATCCACCCCACCATGCTCAAAATAGGCCGGATCCTGAACCCGCAACAGGTCCTCTAGGCGTTCATCCCCAAGACCCTCACCGCCCCGACCGGCTGCCAGCAACCGCTCCGCACGATCCCTCAGCCCGTCCACGTCCCGCACGGCATCAAAATATCCTTTGGCCCCATACCCCGTGAGGCCGGTGATCATCACGGCGAAGACCAGCCCCACCCATTTCAAAACTCGTACCATGCCCAGGGCTTTACCTCCGTCACCGGCCGACATGAAAGCTCAAACGCAGATCCACCCGCCCCGCCGAAGGAACTGTTGCACGGTCGCCTTCACCGGCCGCCCACAGGCACGGAGCAAACGGGCTTCAACCCCGCCGTGCCAGCGCCGGTCCGGTCCGCAAGGGCCTGTGCTGGCACGGCTCCACACCAACGGCTGAAACACTCGCAGACGCCCCAGCAACCACCGACCCCGACCCATAACCGGTCACATTTGAGCGCACCCGCCTTGTCCTGACCGCTTGCGGGCGCTAATCCCAACCGGTCTTTCCACCCAGGGACGGGATTTTGGGCGCCAGAATACTCAATTCAGCCGCATGGGCCGCAGCCCTGATCTGCCTTGCGCCCATCGTGGCCGCAATGCTCGCGGCCCTGTCCGGCGACCTGACCACCTGGCGCGGTCTCGTCGCAACCGTTCTGCCGGGCTATGTCGCCAACACTCTGATGCTCGTGAGCCTCGTGGCGCTGGGCGCGGCCGCCGTGGGCACCGGCGCGGCCTGGATGGTCACCATGTACCGCTTCCCAGGCTCCCGTCTCTTCGAGGTCCTGCTCGTCCTGCCGCTCGCGTTTCCGGCCTACGTGCTGGCCTACGCCTATACCGATCTGCTCTCGCATCCCGGCGCCGTGCAGACCGCCCTGCGCGCCGTCACCGGATGGGGGCCGCGGGACTACTGGTTCCCCAATATCCGCTCACTGCCTGGTGCGGCAATCATGCTGATCTGCGTGCTTTACCCGTATGTCTACCTGCTCGCCCGCACCGCCTTCGCGCAGCAGACGGCGTCAGCCTGGCTTGCATCCCGCACCCTGGGCAAGGGCCCGTGGCAGTCGTTTTTCCGCGTCAGCCTGCCCATGGCCCGTCCGGCCATCGTGGGCGGCGTGCTGCTCGTCATCATGGAAACCATCGCGGATTACGGCACGGTCGCGCATTTCTCCGTGCAGACCTTCTCCACCGGCATCTACCAGGCCTGGTTCTCCATGGGCAACCGCGCCGCCGCGGCCCAGCTCGCGCTCTGCCTGCTCGCCTTCGCGCTGCTGCTGGCCTTCCTTGAGCGCATCCAGCGCGGACAGGCCAAATCCCATGGCCGGGGCGGGGGGCAGGGGCTGTTCTCCCGCATGGAGGTCACGGGCCTCCAGGGCTGGTGCATGACCTTCTTCTGCTTCCTGCCGGTGCTGGTCGGCTTCCTGCTGCCCGTAATCATCCTCACCAAAATGGCCGTGGTCTCGGGCCAGAGCATCCTGCACCCGCGCTACCAGGGGTTTGTGGCGGATTCGCTTCTCCTGGCCGGATCCGCAGCCCTCCTAACCGTCACCTGCGCGCTTCTCATCACCTTCCGCGGTCGCCTCCACCCTGGCCGGTCCAGCCGCACCATGACCATGCTCGCGGGGCTTGGCTACTCCGTGCCGGGCGGCGTCATTGCGGTGGGCCTGCTCGTGCCCTTCGCGGCCCTCGACAACCTCATCGACGACTGGATGGAGGCCGCTTTCGGCATCTCCACCGGTCTCCTGTTCACCGGCTCGATCTGGCTCCTCGTGGTCGCCTGCATGGCTCGCTTCATGGCCGCAGGGCTCAACACGCTCGACGCGGGCCTCTCCTCCGTCAGCCCCACCATAGACGCCGCCGCCCGCACACTCGGCCGCACCCCGCCGGGCCTCCTGTTCCAGGTCCACCTGCCCATCCTGAAGGGCAGCATCCTTTCCGCCATGCTGATCGTGTTCGTGGACGTGATGAAGGAACTGCCCGCCACGCTCATCATGCGCCCCTTCGGCTTTGACACCCTCGCCGTCCAGGCCCACCGCCTCGCCTCCGACGAACGCCTAAACGAGGCCGCGGTCCCCAGCCTCGCCATCGTCGCCATCGGCCTTCTGCCCGTGATCATGGTCTGCCGCCGCATCGCCGGCGGCCAAAAACGCCCCAAACTCCCCACCGCCGTCCCCACCGGCCTTCCCGATGGCGGCACCGGGTGATATGGCACCGCCGCCATCCCGTCCGGCCCGGGGGCCGGACGGGTGATCGTGATCTTAAAGGAAGAAATCGTCCGCGGTGTAATCCGACGCTGTCGCATCGGCGCCATCCTCAATCAGGATCGTCAGTTCAAGGAAGTCGTCGCCATCAACATTCCCGCGCACATAGGTATTTGAGCCCGTATTGACGGTCCAAAGATGCCCCGCGCCATACGACATACCCGTCGCATCCGACACCGCACCCAAAAAGACAAATGCCTGGTTCCCGGCAAGGGTCGTGTCGGCGTCAATGTCGTTTAGGCCAATTGTATCACCTTCGGCATCTCCCGCGCCATCAAATCCGAGGATCGTGTCGTGGGTCCAACCCTGGGACTCCTCAACCCGCCGCCCAAATATAAAACGGTCGTCGCCACTTCCTCCATCCAGCACATCAGCACCCAGTCCGCCCTTCAGATTGTCGTTGCCGTCACCCCCATCCAGCGTGTCGTTGCCATCATCGCCATAAAGCACGTCACGATCACGCCCTCCCCAGAGATGATCGTTACCGTCCTCGCCAAAGATAACATCGACGCCATTTCCGGTCCTGATATCGTTGTCCCCGTCACTTCCTCTGACAATGTCATTTCCACCGTAGAGTTCATTGCTGATGTTGAGATTCTCGATACTGTAAAATGTCAGTTCATCGACGTTACTGTAACCTGTCCCGAGGTTGATTTCGGTGTTTCTGCCCCCGCCGTTCAATCGCAGCGTGTCGGTTCCACTGCCACCCCAAACCGTCTGGTCCCACGCCTCTTCGACAACGAAATAATCGTCACCCGATCCGCCATAATAGCGTCCGAAACCGCTCGATTGTATGATGTCATTGCCGCCATCGCCATAAACAACGTCCCAGGCCCAGGGCGCACTGCCTGGAGCTGATCCAAACAAAATGTCGTCCCCTGATCCGCCTTCGATCAGGTCGTGCCCGTTGCCGCCATAAATGACATCGCCGCCACTTCCGCCAAACAGCCTGTTGTCGCCGTCACCCCCATCAATCGTGTCCCGGCCACCGTTACCGTGTAATTCGTTATCATTCGCGTCCCCCGTGATGCGGTTGGCGAAGTTGTTTCCGATGACGTTTTCGATCTGTCCAAACACAAGGTTTGGTGTCGACACCTCGCGTGTCGCAAGATCAATGGTGTGAAAGTATTGGGTTTGGCTGAAATCCAGCGTGTCGGTACCCGTACCGCCGCTGATCCCGAACAGCCCGGTCAAAAGTGACGGTCGCACAATAAAAGTATCGTCACCGGCATTTCCTTCGAATGAACCGAACCCCGACGCATAAATCGTGTCATTGCCGTTGCCGCCATAAACATAATCGAGCCCGATGACGGCATCGGTAAGGGTTGACGCGTTATAAATCACGTCATCTCCATCTCCGCCGTGAAGGTTGTCCGCACCTGCGCCACCAAAAATGGCGTCATTTCCCCAACCCCCCATAATCAGGTCGTTGCCGCCCCCGCCGCTCAGGTAATCATCGCCACCCTGACCAAGGATAATGTCACCTCCATCACCTGGCCGCGATCCAACCGGATTCGCGGTCACTCCCGCAGACACACCCGTGGTCGTAATTCTGTCCGCACCAAACGTGCCGTTAAAATAAGCCATGAAATATCCTCTCAAAAACCGGCCCCTGGGAATCAGGTCACCGTCACATGCCGGTCAGACCTCACAAATTCCGCCTGGACCGGCATGAGCCCGTACATAATCGGTACGGTTAACGCCTTCTGTGGGCTGCTTCACAAATCCGGGCCCGGTCACACCGTCCGGCGCAATGCGTCCCGTGAAAAACAACCACATGTTTTCATTGACATGTTCACGTGAACACCGCCCGTAACAAATGCCATCGCAACATGTCGTGAGGGGGTCACTTGTTATCTCGCACACGTGTGCAGTTTGCATTAATGTCGTATGTGGGGTAATCTAAAATTAATAAAAGTTAGGCAGGTTTAAAGAATGTCATCCCAGCTCAGGTCCGTCTGGACCGAATACGTTCAGCCAATGCTCAAACGGCCCGACAGGGTCCAGTTTGCCGCGCTCTGCTATGACGTTGAGGGACCCCACCGCAAAGTCCTGCTGATCACCAGCCGCGATACCGGCCGCTGGATCATCCCCAAGGGCTGGCCCATGGACGGCAAGGATTCCGCCGGCGCCGCCCTGACAGAGGCCTGGGAGGAGGCGGGCGTCCGCGTCGGCATCCCCGCCGATGAACCCGTCGGCAGCTACTCCTACGAAAAAGGCCTCAAGGGCGACTGGTCCATCCCGGTCACCACGATGGTCTACCCCGTCCGCGTCGTCTCCCTGGAGGAGGACTACCCCGAGGCGCACCAGCGCACCCGCAAATGGGTCACGCCGCAGGAGGCCGCCACCATGGTGGACGAGCCCGAGCTTCGCGACATCCTCGCCCAATTCTGATTGAAACCCGCGGTCCCGCCAGGTAGGTAGACCCACCAAAATTCAAGGGCGGGCATGCCGGACAGGGACTTCGACCCCAAACATTTCGACACTCTCGACCGCGACCTCGGCCGCATCACGACGCTTGAGCAGGCCGCCGGTTTCGTGGGCCGTCCCGTCGTCGGCAAGGGCATCGCCTTCCTCTTCGTCGTGGCCGTGGCACTCTTCGCCGTTCTGGCCTTCGGGGATCAGAACAACACCCTCCTGATCGTTCTGGCCGCCGCTTTCGGGGCCTATATGGCGCTCAATATCGGGGCCAATGACGTTGCCAACAACATGGGACCGGCGGTGGGCGCCAACGCGCTTACCATGGGCGGGGCCATTGCCATCGCGGCGGTCTGCGAAACCGCAGGGGCCCTGCTGGCGGGCGGCGACGTGGTCTCCACCATCGCCAAGGGCATCATCGACCCCAACAGCCTCGGCTCCGCTCGGGTGTTCATCTGGGCCATGATGGCCGCACTCCTGTCCTCCGCGCTCTGGGTGAACCTCGCCACGTGGGTCGGCGCGCCGGTCTCCACCACCCATTCCGTCGTCGGCGGGGTGATGGGCGCGGGCATCGCCGCCGCCGGGTTTGCCTCCGTCGACTGGGCACAGATGGGCCTGATTGCCGCCAGCTGGGTTATCTCACCGTTGCTGGGCGGCGTCATCGCGGCCCTGTTCCTGTGGTTCATCAAGGACCGCATCATCTTTCAGGACGACAAAATCGCCGCCGCCCGCCGCTGGGTTCCGGTGCTGGTCGGCATCATGGCAGGGGCCTTCGCCGCCTATCTCGCCATGAAGGGCCTCAAAAACGTCCTGAAAATCTCCACCGCCGCTACGCTGGGCCTCGGTCTGGCCGTTGGCATGGCGTGCTGGCTCATCATGATCCCCGTAATCCGGCGTCAGTCCCAGGGGCTGGAGAACCGCAACAAATCGCTCAAAACGCTGTTCGCGATCCCGCTGATCGTCTCCGCAGCGATGCTGAGTTTTGCCCATGGCGCCAATGACGTGGCAAACGCCGTCGGGCCTCTTGCCGCCATCGTCGACGCCTCGCGCAGCGGCCAGTTCGTGGACAGCTTCAACATCCCCGTCTGGGTCATGATGATCGGGGCGTTCGGCATCTCGATCGGCCTCTTCCTGTTCGGCCCGCGCCTGATCCGCGTGGTCGGCAACCAGATCACTAAACTCAACCCCATGCGCGCCTACTGCGTCGCACTCTCCGCCGCCGTCACCGTGATCTTCGCCAGCTGGCTCGGCCTCCCGGTCAGTTCCACCCACATCGCCGTGGGCGGCATCTTCGGCGTTGGTTTCTTCCGCGAGTGGTACACGGAACGGCGCATGAAGGCCCTGAAACAGGCGGTTCCGGAAACCGGCCACCTGGCCCGCGAGGAACGCCGACGCCGCAAACTCGTGCGCCGCTCCCACTTCATGACCATCGTCGCCGCCTGGATCATCACGGTCCCCGCCGCGGCACTCCTCTCGGCCCTGATCTTCGGCGCCATCGCGGTCCTTACTGCCTGAACCCCAGGTCCCCAGGGACGCACCCTACCCGAAACCGGGGCAGGGTGCGCCAGTGGATCAGAGAATAAAGTCCGACCGTTCATAATCCGAGGCCGACGTACCGGCCCCGTCCTCAATCAAAATCGTCAGTTCCAGGAACCGGTCCCCATCCACGTTGCCGCGCACATAGGTGTTGCCACCGGTGTTCACCGTCCACAGATGACCCGCCCCATGCGACAGCCCCTGCGAATCCGACACGGCCCCCAGAAACTCGAAGGCCTGATTTCCCGAAACACCGATGTTGGCATCGATACCGAAGAGATCGATCGTGTCACCATACGCGGATCCTGCCCCGTCGAAACCCACGATCCTGTCATGGTCCCAGCCCTGTGACTCCGTGCCCATGTTGAAATCGAACCGGTCTGATCCGATCCCGCCCTCCAGGACATCGGCACCCTGGCCACCGCGCAGCCAGTCGTTTCCGTGGGAACCCACCAGTCGGTCGTCACCATTCCCGCCCACCAGCGTATCGTCGCCGCGTCCGCCAAGCAGTTCATCGTCGCCACCGTATCCATAAATGGTATCATTGCCGCCGCCGCTGACCAGACGGTTGTCAACGGACGAACCGTAGAGCCGGTTGTCGCCCCCATCGAGGTGTTGGCCAATCACAAGATCTTCGATCCCGTTGAACCAAAGCCACGCCACGTTGGTGTAACCGGTCGTAAGGTTAATGACCGTATCCGCGGTAAGATCACCCATTTGCAGCGTGTCGACTCCATCGCCGCCAAAAAGGTGCTGCGAATTATCTTCCGCGAAGCAGATAAAATTATCGTTCCCGCTTCCTCCTACATAGGTCCCTGCGCCGCTCGAGATCAGAATGTCATCGCCACCACCGCCACGGACATCGTCAAATCCACCCAGCATGACACCCGGCCTGTTCGCATAAAGTACGTCATTATCGGCGCCGCCACGTATCTCATCGGACCCGTTGCCGCCATAGATCACATCGAATCCGCTGCCCCCGGAGATCGTGTCCAGACCGTCGCCACCGTCGATTGTGTCCGCTCCACCGTCTCCGCTGAGTTCGTTGTTATTAAAATCCCCCGTGATACGGTTGGCCAGGTAGTTCCCCACGACATTCTCAATATGGGAAAAGTTCAGGTTCGGCGTGGACACCTCCCGCGTTCCCAAATTGATGTCCGTGAAAATATGCGTCGTGCTGAAATCCAGGGTATCTCTTCCCGAACCACCATGAAAAAGCTGCTGGCCTGCACCAGTGACGGGTTTGACGATGAACCGGTCATTGTTTTCCTGACCGAAATATGAGCCCGCACCAAAAGCATGGATCAGGTCGTTTCCGGCACCGCCGTACACCTCGTCATGATACCTGTCGGCAAGATACACGGATTCGTCGTTGTAGATGATGTCGTTTCCGTCGCCGCCCATCAGGCTGTCAGCGCCCGCGCCGCCCCGGATGGTGTCGTTACCTTCGCCTCCGGTAATCAGGTCGTTGCCACCTCCTCCATCCAGGCTGTCATGGCCATCCGCGGCAAAAATGTAGTCCGTGCCATTCCCCGGTGTGGAACCGGCGGGTGACGGGGAAATCCAGCCCGACACAAACTCCGGCGTGATGGTGTCAGCGTTGTCGCTTCCAAAAAAAGTCGCCATTCAAATATCCTTCCTCAAACCCTGGTACACGCACCGGGATCATCCCGGAGCGGTCCAGCGAGGACGAATTTAGTACGCGGCGCTCCCGCGCACTGTTAACCATCTTACAAATGAAGGGCTCTCTCCGACCAATCCGGCCCGGGGCGCTTCAGGCCCGCCGGGCCAGGGCCGTCGCACAGCCCATGGCGATCAGCGCACCGCCTCCCAGCCGGGAAATCCCGGCCAGAACCGAAGGCCGCGAAATCCTCGCCCGCAGCCGGTCCGCCAGCAGCGCATAGGCCAGCGCATTCACCGCCGCCAGGCCCACAAAGGTCGCCACCAGAATGACAAACTGGGGCAGGAGGGGGCGCTCCACCGCCACGAACTGCGGCACGAAGGCGATGAAAAACGCGATGGATTTCGGGTTCAGGGCCGTCACCGCCGCCGCATGGCCAAACACGCTTGACGCCCGTGTCTCCGTCACCCGCTCCAGATCCCCCAGCGCGGCCTTCGGCGCACTGCGAAAGAGCTTCACGCCCAGATACACCAGGTACACCGCTCCGACCCATTTGAGCACGGTAAACAGCGTAGCCGAGGCCAGAACCAGCGCCCCAAGCCCCGCCAGCGACGCGGACATGGCAATCAGATCCCCCAGCGCCACACCGCCCGCCGTCGCGAGCGCCACACGTTTGCCCTGGCTCATGGCATAGCTCAGGACCAGCAGAACCGTCGGCCCGGGAATCAGAAGAAGCGCGGTCGACGCCGCCACAAAACCAAGCCAGACCTGAATATCCATGAAATCACCTCTCCGACGACAGGGCGACGGAGCCACAACCCGCGACCGCCGTAAAGCAAAATCCGCGCACAGCCCTGGCCCCGTTCCACCTCAGGCCGAAAAACAGATCTTGTTCCCGTCCGGATCACGCACATAGGCCGAAAATTTCGGCCCCCGCGGACCCGGCGCGCCCTCACAACTGCCTCCCAGTTCCAGCGCCAGCCCGTGGCTGCGCCGAACCCCGTCCTGCGATCCCATATCAAACCCCACCATCGTGCCATTCCCGGCGCTGGCCGCCTCGCCGTCGAATGGCTTTGCCACGGCAAAGGCAAAATCCTCCCCGAGCCAGTAGGTCATCCGCTCCGTCGGTGCGACGCGGCTCACCCCTGCGCCCTCAAACAGCGCGTCATAAAACCGGACCGACGCCTCCATGTCGGTGGTCCCAAATACGAAGTAGTTCATTTTCATGCGGTCATCTCCATGGCACCGGCATCATCGCCGGTCGCCATGCTGATATTGCCAAACATGACAGTTTATGTCCTGTTTGTTTGATGACCCGATCTGACGCCAACGGCAGACTCCACCGCCTCGAACGCCTCGCCGTCCGCCTCAAACAGGACGGCCACTGCACCATCAGCGATCTCGCACGCGAACACGGCGTCAGCCAGCGCACCGTCGCCCGTGACCTGGCATTAATGCGGGAGCAGGGGATGCCGCTCGACGCCGACCGTGGCCGCGGCGGTGGCGTCCGCCTCGACCGCAACTGGGGCGTCGGTCGCCTCAATCTCGACTATTCCGAGGCCGTCGACCTGCTTATCAGCATCGCCGTGGCCGAGCAGATGAACTCACCGATTTTCCTTGCGGGCCTCGGCTCCGTCCGCCGCCAGCTTGCCGCGTCGTTTTCCCCGGAGAAACGCAACCGCGTAAACCGCCTGAAATCGCGCATCCTGATCGGCGTCACCGCCTCCACTTACGTCCAGGCCGATTTTACCAGCCCACCGCCGCGCGTTGTCCGCGCGCTGCACCAGGCCTTCATGGACCAGGAAACCCTGCGCATCCGCTACGCCCGCGAGGACGGCACCGCCTCCGGGCGCGAGATCGAGCCCCATTACCTCCTGCTGAACTACCCGGTCTGGTACGTGCTGGCCCATGATCACCTCCGGGACCAGCCGCGCACCTTCCGCTGCGACCGGATGCTCTCCGCCTCCCGCACCGGCACCCGGTTCCGCCTGCGCCCACGGGACGATTTCCGCTCTCCCCTGACCGAACACGACGCCTGGGTCTGACAGCTCCGACGCCGCAGGGCCGCGTTCAGCCCGCCGCCTGCCGGCTCTTCGCCACATGCGCCGCAATAAGGTCCATCAAAGGCGGCGACAGACAGTCATAGGGCTCCAGCCCCAGTTCCCGCAGCCGCCCGCGCACCTCATCCATTTTTGCCGGATCATACCCGGACTCAATGATCGACGAGACAAATGCCGCAAACTCCGCCGGCGACCAGCCGCTTTTGTCCGACAGCTCCGTATGCACGAAATCGAGCCCGTAAAACGGATGACCGTCATCCTCGATCCGCCCATACATGTGCACGCCACACTCCCGGCAGGCATGCCTCTGAATGGCGGCCGAGGTGTCAATTACATGCAGCTTCTCCTCACCCGAGCTCACGGCCACATTGTCCCGGCCCACCACGGCCACCTGCGAGAAAACCGCACCCTCCGGCTTCCAGCATTTCGAGCAGCCACACACATGGTTATGCGCCGTCTGCGCCGAAATCGTCACCGTCACGGGAGTGTCAGCACATTTGCAGGTCAGCGTCCCACCGGCAAATCCCTCCGCCGCAGGCTTCACCCCACCATCCACCGCCGGATGGATCTTCACATGCGTATATTTCGGCTGCGGCGGTGCGGGCGGCGGTGCGGGTTTGACCTCCTCCGCGCCACCTCCAAACAGTGAACTCAAAAGTCCCATAAATAATCTCCCCCTTGTTATTAATTTTCGTGCCTCAAATATTTGGGCAAATGGGGGATTCGAACAATTAGTCCTTTAGGATGGATGTTTGAGCCAAATAAACCTCACCAATTCGATGTACGACAATTTCACTTACCCCCTGAATTCCCAAATAAAAACGGCCCGCCGGTCTCCCCGGCGGGCCGCTCAAAGCGGGAATGTGTGGCAGGTTTGGCCCTACTGGAAGCCAACCGCGTTGAAGATTTCCTGCGCCTTGGCCTGGTTTTCGCCAAGCGCGTTCAGGTTCAGGCTGTCCGCCCTGAACTCACCCAGAGAGGCCGCAACCTCACCGGTCTCAACACCCTCAACCACCGGGAACTCGTTGTTCTGGTCGGCGAAGTGGCTCTGGGCGGCGGGCGTCGTCAGCCACTCCAGGAACGCAATCGCGTTGTCCCGGTTCGGCGCGTTCACCGCCACACCGGCCGCGGCCACGTTCACATGGGTGCCGTTGCCGTCCTGATCGGGGAACACCACACCAATCTGGTCGGTGGAGCCGGTCAGACCCTCAACGTCACTGCCAAGCGCGCGGGCGAAGTAGTAGCTGTTGGCCACCGCAATGTCGCAGGCGCCGGACACGATGCCGCGCAGCTGGTCGGTGTCGCCACCTTCCGGATCACGCGCCATGTTCTCCACAACACCGGCCGCCCATTCCTGGGCCTTCTCCTCACCCTGGTTCGCCACGATCGACGCGAGCAGCGACAGGTTGTAGATGTTGGTGGAGGAGCGGATGCAGATCTTGTCGTCATACTCCGGATCGGCGAGGTCCGCATAGGTCATCGGCGGATTGTCCAGCCGGTCTTTCGCATAGAAAATCAGCCGTGCGCGCTGTGACAGACCAAACCAGTGGCCTTCGGGATGGCGCAGGTTCTCCGGAATCCGCTCGTTGAGCACTTCTGATTCCACCGGCTGCAGAAGCCCCGCGCTGTCCGCACGCCAGATGCGTCCGATATCCACGGTCAGGATGATGTCCGCCGGGCTGTTGTCGCCCTCAGCCTGGATGCGCGCGATCAGCTCATCGGCCTCACCTTCCAGACGGTTCACCTCAATCCCGGTGGCTTCCGTGAAAGCCTCATACAGGGCGTCGTCGGTGTCGTAGTGGCGGGAGGAATAAATATTGACCTCCTGCGCCCATGCGGCCATCGCCGGCGTCAGCCCCATCAATGCGGTCAGACAGGCGACGCGGGTGGTTTTAAACATGTCGGTATCCCCAGTTTTCGGCGTTGTCATTAATCTGACTTTTTAAGTCGGGTAATGGATGCCGGGTTCCTCACCGGATGTCAACAAAGCCAAAAACAAAAAATTTTCGACCGGCCAACCACCGCCGGGGACCCCTGAAAAGCAGGCCCGTTTCCCCTGAAACAGCCGTGCCATTCCCGCACGACCGGCGGCCAAAACCCCTTAAAAACCTGCCGTAACCGCGCCGTACCGCAGCAGTAAAACGCAATATATTTCCGGTGTTTGCGCCCGTTTTTTCCCAATTCAAACAAACTGTAACTCAAACTGGAAGAATCCTGCGCCCGATGTTAGACTTATATTTTAGATTAGGCCTGATGCTCCGTCCGCAGCTGCCCTGCAGTTGACCCGCCGTTTCCATTTCCAGGTATTTCAGTTGGGAAACAGCGGGTGGGAGGCCCAGGGCAGGTTGATAACGAAGATATTGTTGCGATTGCGACAGTTGGAGGACAGATGAGAAAATCAGGGCTTTCAGTTGGACTGGCGGTATCACTCGCCATGGCTGTTCCAACCACCGCGTCGGCCGATCTCGGTGATGCAATCGCCGGTGGCGTCGTCGGCGCTATCATCAACCAGACCATAAACAACAGCAAACAGCAGCGCGTGCAGCAGCAGCGGCAACCCAAAAGGACCGTAACCCGGCAGCCGACCATCAACGACCAGTACACCCGCACTGAACGGATGCAGATCCAGACATCCCTCAACGGTCTCGGCTACAACGTGGGTGTCGTCGACGGCGCCCTCGGCCCGCGCAGCCGCAACGCAATCTCGCAGTTTCAGGCCTCCCGGGGTGAGGCCGCCACCGGGCTACTGACCCGCGCGCAGTATGTCGCGCTGATCGGATACACCAACGGCATGGGGACACCCGCCGTGGTCACCCAGCGCAACCTTCAGCCCAATGAGGTCGTGATGCTGCAGCAGAGCCTGCAGCGGCTGGGCTACTATCACGGACGGATCGATGGTCTGGCTGGTGGCGCCACCGCGCATGGCGTTCAGAGCTTCCTTCTGAGCCAGAACCGCAACCCGCAGATGACCGCTCCCGTTGAGGCGCTCCAGCTCGCCGCCATGGCTGCGGGCATGCAGCTGCCGCCCTACATCCATCAGGAAGCCGCGATGATCGCCGCGAGCCGCCCAGGCAACCAGTTCCAGCAGGGCTACCAGCAGCAGAACCCCAACACTTTCGTTCAGCCCGGTGGCCAGCAGGTCTTTGGCAACCCGCAGCAGCAGCAAAACGTGGCCGCTCCAAACAACGGCGTGTTCGCCACGCCGCAGCCGCAACAGGTCGTCGCTCCGCAAACCAACAACCCGTTTGCCCAGCCCGGACAGCCCGTTCAGAACCCGGCCGCCAACGGCCAGTTCCAGCAGCAGCCCGTGCAGCAGCCGCAGGTGGTTCCAGGCGCCAATGACGTCTACGCCAATACCGGCCAGGGCCAGCAGCCAGCGCCGCTCTTTGCCACAACCAACCCGGCCACCGCACCCCAGCAGGGGCAAGGCGGCGCGGTTGTCCAGCAGGCGGCACAGCCACAGTCATCCCTCGACATCTTCGCGGGAACGCCTGAACAGCAGCCCGCCGCGGCCGCCGCAATCGCCGCACCGGTGAACCCGACCGCGCAGCAGGGCGGTGAGGCCGCAATCAACGTGGTGCTTCCCCAGGATGGCAGCCAGCCGGTTGTCCCGGCCGACACCCCGATCAACTGACCTTAAGTCAGTTGGCGGTTTCCGCCTCCGCGGGATCGGTCGTCGGTATAATTGACGACTGATCCAGCTTCGAGGATGGCGCGGCCGGTTCCGGCCGCGTTTCGCCACCCGGACTGAACGATCCGGTAAAGGCCGTGAAATTCCGGTGGTTCAGCGCCTGACGGTCCGCATCCGAGGGGTCAATCACCTCGACGACCCCCGACACCGGCACGGATGTGCCCGTGACCTTCTCAAAATCCACGTCACCAAACAGGGTGAGGTATTTCGGCGCATAGGCCGGACCCGTCGCCAGGCGCACCACGAAGGACGAGTTCCCCACCGCGGCCGAGCCACTCACCGGCAACACCTGACCCGCGGTAATCCCCGTGCCCCGCGTGCGCGACGTACCCTTGCCAACCGCCCGGAACCCGTCCTGCTCAAACCGCGTGTCGGCGGTCAGGCCAATGGCGGGAATCGAAAGATGCAGCGGATTGCTGAAATCGAGGTAGTTCACCTGGCTCAGGGTCGGATGGGCATGGGTCTTGACCCGCACCACCGCATCCGCCGCCAGGCCAAACATCTGCCCGTCCGTGGGAATGATCTGCAACAACGCGCGCCCGTCATTCGCGGCCAGAACGCTGTAGCTGACGATGGCGTAGAGCTTCCGTCCAAACCGCTCAAACAGAATACGCGCATCCGAGTCCGACAGGTTCATGGACCCGCCAAACGGAAAGAACTTGCCGTTGCCACCATAGGAGCGCTGATCTTCCCCCTCGGTTACAACATCGAAGGACCACGGAAACTCCCGTGACGAAACCTCCGTGCCGCTCAAAACAGTCCTCGCGCAATACTGCGTCTGGTTGCTCTCGGAAACCCGCGTACTCAACTCATTCCTGGCCCCCACCGTGGCCACATCCGCAAAGGGCAGGGTAGCGGTGGTAAAGTCGTAATTCCCGGTCTGGATCGAGAACGCGATGTCAAACCGCTGGGGAATGGTAACGCCATTTACCGCCGCGGCGATCTGCGGCTTGATGGCGAAAGCCTGAGTGAAAAAATCCCGCTTTTCAAACTCGTTCGCAAAGGCCTTTTCACAATTGAAATCCGGGGATTCCTTGAGCAGGAAAATCACGAAATTCGCATAGAATGTCGGATCATCCAGTTTCGTCGGATTGGCCCGGATATGCAGATAAAGCGAGCGCGCATAAATATCCCGCATGCTCACCGCCCGGGCGGTCGCCACGAGATCCACACCCGTTGCCTGGCCCGCGGTCACGTTAAGCTGTTGCGCCGATACCCCAGACCCCGACCCGCACAACGCTCCGCCCCAAACCATTGCGGCCGCCACGGCCAAGCGAAACCTGGAAAGCGTGCGAGCGGACAAACCTGTCATGGGTGCGGCCTTTTTCAACCTGATCAAAAGACCTCAAGGATAACACCGGCTTTCAAAAAATCCAGCCGTCAGTCCCCGAGGCCCTCCGTCAGACGGGCCGCACCCCTCAGTAGTCGTGCTTGAAAAACAGCCCAAAGATCGTGTTGCCGTCACTGCCGACCGAGCCTTCGGCCTCCAGGTTGTCGGTCAGTTCCACAACCACGCCCGCGCGGCTTTCGCCCTCGCTGTCGGTCTGAACGTCGAAATACACGTCATCCGAGATGTATTTCCCCGCCCGTACCGCCGTGGCACCGCTCTCGTCGGTCAGCACGTCAAGGTCGTCGAGCCCCGTGGCACTGCGCAGGTTGCTCATCACGCCCGGGCCGCCCACACCGGCCAGTTCCGCCGCCGCCGCGGCCAGCTGCGCGATCTGGAAGGGCGACAGGTCCTGGCTCGCGCGGTTAAACAGGAGCCGTGACAGAACCTCATCCTCCGGCAGTTCCGGCGAGGAGGTAAAGGAAATGTCCGGGTCCGAGGCACGCCCCTCCACATTGACCATCGCCGTCACGTCACCCGACACCGTCGAAGCCACAAAATCCAGCTGCGGATCAAGGTTGCCGTCCAGCGTGACCTCTCCTTGCGTGAACTCGATACGCTGGGTCAGGATGCTGATATCACCCCGGCGCAGTTCAAACTCACCCACAGGCTGCGGATCCGTGGCGGGGCCCGTGATCTGCACATCGCCGCCAAGCTCGGCATTGAGCCCGCGACCGCGAATGAAAATCTGGTTCGGCGCGTTGACCGTAATGTCCAGGATCAGGTTCTCGTCGCTCGACTGCGGCCGCGGAGCGGGTTCGCCGACCTCCGCCCGGTTCAGCGTCTGCGTCACGCGGGCAGGCGGACGCAGATGCACAATCTCCTCCAGATCCACCCCAAGGCTCGATCCAAACCCTTCCGGGATCGACACATCGGTTTTGCCCAGATTGAACTCGCCTGACAGAACCGCCTGACCGAGCAGATCACCGTCCAGGTTCAGATCGCCCGAGAACTGCGTCGCCACAAAGGCCCCATCGGTATACCGCACGTCGTTGAAGGAAATCGCCGCCTGCGTGGGCAGATCCGAGCGCGGCACCAGCGACATCGTGCCCTGGCCCGTGATCGTCCCGCCCTGCGTCACCTGCGCCGAGAGCTGCTGCAGGTTCACGGTCTCCCCGGCCAGGTTCACGGCCAGAACGATATCCTCAAGCTTCAGGTTCGCTTCCGGGTCGGTATACGTCCCGCCCGCCAGGTTGACACTGCCCCCCAGCTGCGGCGCGGCCAGCGAGCCCTGCACCGTGGCATCGAGATTGACCGTCCCCGTGGCCGAGGCCGCACGCTTCGCCAGCACCGGCCGCGCCAGCTGCAACGGCACCGCGCCATTCACTGACAGATCGAGCCCGTCGGAGGTAAACGGCACCACGCCCGAGGCGTTCAAATTCAGTCCAAACGGCCCGGACAGGGCCGCGGTGTCCAGCGACACCGCGTTGTCGGCAAATCCCCCGGCAACATCCAGCGACAGGTCGGGAAGGGCGTTTTCGCGCAGCAGCGTCGTGCTGATCGCATCCGCGCCCAGATCGAACACCACCTCCGGCGCGCTCAAGGGCCCCGTCACGCTCGCCGTGCCGGTCACCGTTCCGCGCAGGCCCTGATTGCCAATCGCCGGGTCAATCAGCTGCAAGGGGAAGGCGGCCAGATCGGCGGACAGGTCCAGCTCACCCTCACCGAGCGGCACAACACCGTCCACATTCGCGGCCAGCCCGCCCTCGGCATCGAGCGCCGCATCCAGGTTCAGCAGCCCGTCCTCGGTCTGCCCCTGCGCCTGCACGTTGAGTGCGGGCAGGTCCTGGCTCCGCGTCGCCGCCGCCGCCAGACCGGTACCGCTGATGTCAAAATCAATCACCGGCGTATTGCGCGGCCCCGACACGTTAGCCGTACCGTTCAGCACGCCTTCCAGGCCAAGTTCCGGCGCAACCGCATTGGCCAGCGCCACCGGCATGTCATCCACGTCCAGCACCAGATCAAGATTGTCGTCCACCCGGCCTTCCGCGGCCAGCCGCCCGGTGCCAAAATCCAGAGCCAGCGGCGTGAGATAAACCGCACCGTCCACGATCGACACCGTCGCCGGCTGCTCCAGGGTCGCACTCTCCGCGTCATGCTCAATCGCCAGCTGGTCGAGCGTCATGGCAAACCCGTCCGTGACCCGCTCGAACTGCCCGGCCAGGCTCGCGGTCGTGCCGATCTCAAGCTCCGTATCCGCTCTCACCGCCATCGCCTGCGGATCAAGCTGCTCGGCCTCCAGATCCAGCGAGGTCACCACAAACCCGCCCGCATTGACACCACGCACCGCGACCGTGCCATCGGCCATCGGCGCGGCCAGCGCATCGGTCACCCGCATGTCCATGTCGAGGCTGTCGACCGTGTTGCCCATCACCGCGAGATCCCGCGCCTGGGCTTCCACATCCACGCCCTGGCCCGTATCGGCCCGGTCAAGCGTCACATCCGCCTGCAGCGCGCCACCGGCCTCGATCAGACCGAGGGCCGCCAGCGGCGCAATATCCGGCGACCGGAACCGCAGCGCGCCCTCATAGGGCTCACCCACCGTGTTTTGCACGTCACCGGTCAGGATCGACGGCCCCACGGCCAGGCGCAGCCCCTCAACCGAACGCTCCGACGGCCCCGCATCCACGGACCCGGCCAGTTCCACCGGCAGGTCATCCAGCTCACCGGAACCTTCCAGATCACCGGTCACGGTCGAGCCGTCCACGGCCCCGTCAAAACCCAGTTCCAGATCCGACACCTGCCGCTCCAGGATCGTGGCGTCGGGCAGCAGAGCCTGAACAGTCACGTCAACCGGGAAACCCTCACCCTCGGCATTGGCCGTCAGGGTCAGCTCCCCGCTCGCACGCTCATCCAGAAGCCCCAGATCGGTGAGCAGAAGCTCCACGCCAATATCCGTATCCGTCGAGGAGGCCCGCCCCTCGGAGGCCAGGCTGAACTGGTTGTTTTCAATGCCGAAATCCTCGGCCCGGAACCCGTCCTCATCGCGCACCAGCCGTCCGGAAATTTCCGTTTCACCGGCCATCAGGGCATCCACGCGCGGATCGCCAATCGTCACATCCGTGGTGCCACCATCCAGCGCCAGGTCAAACCCGCCAACGCCTGGCGTCACGCTGCCCGAGGCATAGAGCGACACGCCCCCGTCCAGCGGCCGCTTCGCCAGCCCTGACAGAATGCCCAGCTCAGGCAGACGCGCGGACAGGTTGCCTTCAAACACCTCCTGGTCCCACTCGCCGGAGGCAAACAGCGACAGACCATTGCCAAACGCCTGCACCTGGCGCAGCTCCATCGGACCGCCTGGGGGCATCGCCGCATCGGCAAAAAGATCGAGCCGGTCGCCAATGGCCTCGGCAATCTCCGGGTCTTCCGCATAAAGCCCGGTGGCCAGACCCTCCAGGGCCACGGTCACACTGCGCTGGTCCGGGTCGTCCAGATCCTGCGCCAGACCGCCCAGCTTCAGGGTAATGTCCTCCGCCGAAATCCCGGCCGCTTCCAGCCGGTCGAGCACGATAAAGCCCTCCCAGCGGCTGCCTGTGCCGTAATTCGCGTAAATCGTGGCCGAGTTCAGACGCGTCGACGCGCCCGGCACCGGCAGAACCAGCGCCTCCGCCGCCGGATCGCCCACCATGCCCGACAGGTTCAGGCTGCGCAGGAACCCGTCCTCACCGGTTTCCGCCTGACCCTCAAGCTGCAGAACCGGACCATCCAGATCGAGACTGTCCACCCGGATACCGCCCGCGCTTTTCTGCGTGCCGCTGACGGTCAGGGCCGTGTTGCCCTCGAAAAACTCCCGGTAATCGGCCGGGATCAGCGGGCTCACGCCACCACTGACATCCACGTCAAACCCCAGCCCGTCCTCAACCCCGCGCAGCGCGATCAGACCGCCGAGCAGCTGTTCCTCATCCGCGTCGAGGCCAAAGGTCACATCCACATTGTCAAGTGGACCCTCGCCCTGAACCGTCAGGTCAATGGCCGGATCGTTCTCGAGGTTCAGCAGCTCTGAAACCAGCCCTCCGCCCGGAGACTGGAAATCCAGGTCCAGCCCCAGGATACGGTTTTCATTCTCAAACGACGCCACCACGTCCAGCGTCCCGCCAGGCTCATCGAGCCGGTCCACGTCGATGCGCGTATCAAGGTTCCCGTCCGCCAGCTGCAGACTGCCGTTCATGGTCAGTTCCGCCGCCTCGCCAAAGGCCTCCTCGGCAATCACGATGCTTTCGATATCGAGCGACTCGAGCAAAATCGACACCGGCAGCTCGGGCAGGGCAAACGGCTCCTTCTTCGCCTTCAGCGTCGGCGCGGTCTCCACCGGGATGGGCTTGCGCATGAAGTCAATGGTGCCCACGCTAAGCTCATTGACCTCCAGGTTCCCCACCAGAAGCTTCAGACGGCTCCAGTTCAGCTGCACGTCCTCGATACGCAGCCACGGACCTTCCTCATCGGAAATGGTCAGCGCCCCGATCTCGGCCTGCGACGACAGGGCACCACTGACCCCCTCAATCGAGATGTGCCGCCCCGGTCCGGAAATTTTCTCCTGGATCAGATTGATCAGAAACCCGTTATCCTCCTCACCCTCAGTGGGAGGATTGGTCTGCGCATGAACCGCCAGGGTGGCGACCATCAATACGCCAGCGATGGAAACAAACCGTCTCAAAATGCCTGGCCGATCCCGATATAGACGCCGAACTCGTCGTCGTCCTCATCTTTATCCAGAGGTACCGCCACATCAAGCCGCAGCGGACCAAACCCCGTATAGTAACGCACGCCCAGACCCGTACCGACCTTCAGGTCGCTCACATCGTCAAAGGCGGACCCCGTATCCACATAACCCGCATCGGTAAACGCAACCGCGCCGAACGTGTCATTGATCCTGTACCGTACCTCGCCCGACAGTTCCATCAGGCTTCGACCACCGGTCGTGAACGTGTCGCCATCCGCATCCGTCTGCTGAACACCGATCGACTGGTATTCGTAACCACGGACCGAACCGCCGCCACCGGCAAAGAACAGCAGATCGGGCGGGCTTTCGGAAATCGGCGCGCCGTAGAAGCTGCCGACCTTCGCACGCCCGGCCAGCACCACCTTGCGGTCATCCTCGCCAAACCCCTTGAAGATGCGCCCCTCCAGCGTCCCCCGCACGGCCGTATTGCCGTACTCAGCCTCATAAAACGGCTGCAGCGTCGCGAGCAGGTAATACCCACGCGTCGCGTCAAACTCGTTGTCGCGCCGGTCATACTCGCCACGGCCCTCAAGCCCGAAGGTCAGAAAATCACGCGTCCCGAAATCATCCCTGTAACGCGATTTGGACGCAAACCCGTAGAGATCACCGGTCGCAAAGCGGTTCAGGTCCCAGCTCAGACCCGCCCGCGCAGTAATGGACGTCTCCCGGTAGTTTTCATAGTCCAGCTGACTGGCCACCAGCGACGAATACCCCGTGGCCCTGGGTGAGAACATGCCCGGCTTGGTGAAGGACACACCGAAATTATAGTCGTAATCCTCCCAGTTATTCGTGGTCCCCAGACCCTCGATACTCGCGTCAAACCTCAGCTGTTCCGCCCGCCCAAACAGGTTGCGGTGCAGCCAGTAGGCCGACAGACCCAGCCCGTCGATGGTCGAATATGTGCCGCCAAGCCCGATCCCGCGCCGCTCCATGTCCTCAACCGTGATGACATAGGGCATCTCACCGTTCTGCGCGACATACTCGGACTCCTCGAGCCGGATGGAGCTGAAAACCCCCAGATCCGCCAGACGGTTACGCGCATCCGTGACCTCTTCCGGGTTATAGGATTTGCCTTGTTCAAGGTCGGTCATGTAGATGATGAATTCCTCATCCACCTGGGTGTTCCCGCGCGCCGAAACCGGCCCGTTGCGCACCTCCGGACCGGGGTCCAGCGTCACCGTAACGTCAAGCTGTTGGGTTTCGTGGTTGGCAGTGATGCTCCGGTCAATCTCCTGGGCCTTCGCCCGTGACTGCCGCCGCCATTCCTCAACCGCTATGGCCGATGCCGCGCTAATCCCCGAGGCAATCGCCACCTCACCGGTTTCAAACCCCACTGCGGCGGGCGTCCGGTCGGGATCCTCAAACACCGGCGCGTTCTCGACCTCCGTACGCCCGAAGGTGAACTGCCCACCGGCATTCACCCGGATCATGACATTGGTGTTCGGTGGAATGTCAGAGCCCAGCGTCAGGTCGGAAAACTCCGCCCCGTTGGCCTCGATGCTGATCGCCGTGTCGTAATAGCCTTCGGCATAAAACGCCGACAGGATGCGCCGGTAATCTCCCCGGCCCTTGGATACCAGCCCGGCCTTGCCCGCGGCAGGCTCCTCGCGGTCCTTCCACAGCGAGGAGGCGGATTCCACAATGCTCTGCGCGTCATCAACACCCGTGGCCTGGATCGTGACGGTATAGGGCAGGGGATCGGAAATCTCGATCCGGCCCATCTCGTCCTCGTCATCATCACCGCCCCAGAGCTGGACGCCAAAAATTTCGAACGCCCCGGCCGATGGTACGGTCGCGATCATGACCCCCGCCGCCAGACCGGCGGTGAGCAGAGAATAGTGAATGTCCCGCATGGAGCTGCCCGCATCCCGTTATTATTGCCGGTATCGTACCTTTTTTGCGGCGTACCTCAAGCCAAACGCGAAATATCGCCCAAGGTTCCGGCAACTAGGGGCAAATGCGCCACGCCGGTCCCGATTCACCACGAAGATACTGGACGCCGCACCGCCACATCGACTAATCCGACCACATGGATGTACGAGTAACCGATCTACCTGAAGTAAAGGTCCTCACACCGCGCCGGTTTGGCGACGACCGGGGATATTTCTGCGAATCCTGGAGCCGCCCCCGCATGGCGGAACAGGGCCTCGATTTTGACTTCGTCCAGGACAATGAAAGCCTGTCCGCGACGAAAGGAACACTGCGCGGCCTGCATTACCAGGCCCCGCCATTCGCCCAGACCAAGCTGGTCCGCGTGGGCAAGGGCGCCATCCTCGATGTCGCCGTGGACGCCCGCAAGGGCTCACCCAGGTACGGAAAATGGGTGGCCGAGGAAATTTCCGCCGAAAACGGCGCCCAGATCCTCGTCCCCCGCGGTTTCCTCCACGGCTTCGTCACGCTCACCCCGGACGTGCTCGTCATGTACAAGGTCGACAACGTCTATGACGGCGCAAGCGACGGTGGCGTGGCCTGGAACGACCCCGATCTCGGCATCGACTGGGGCATCGACCCCTCCGACGCCGTTCTGTCCGCCAAGGACGCCGCCGCTCAAAACTTTCGCGACTGGCAGTCCCCATTCGAGTACGGAGAGTACTGATGAAACTTCTGGTAACCGGCGGCGCGGGCTTCATCGGCTCCGCGGTAGTGCGCCAGGCCATCGCCGACGGCCACGAGGTCGTCAATCTCGACTGCCTGACCTACGCCGCCAACCTGCCCAACGTGGCCTCGGTCGAGGACAGCCCGAACTACGCTTTCGAGCAGGTCAACATCTGCGACCGCCCCGAACTCGACCGCGTCTTTGCCGAGCACCAGCCCGACATCGTGATGCACCTTGCCGCCGAGAGCCACGTGGACCGCTCCATCGACGGCCCGGCGGATTTCATCGAGACCAACATCGTCGGCACCTACACCCTTCTGGAGGCCGCGCGGAGCTACTGGGCCGGCACCCGCGACTTCAGGTTCCACCACATCTCCACCGACGAGGTGTTTGGAACCCTTGGCGACACCGGACTCTTCACGGAAACCACTCCCTACGACCCGAACTCGCCCTACAGCGCCTCTAAAGCCTCCAGCGACCACCTCGTGCGCGCCTGGGGCGAAACCTACGGCCTGCCTGTGGTACTCTCGAACTGCTCCAACAATTACGGGCCGTTCCACTTCCCCGAAAAACTCATCCCCGTGGTGATCCTCAACGCGCTCGCGGGCAAAAAAATCCCCGTCTATGGCGAGGGCAAAAACGTCCGCGACTGGCTCTTCGTCACCGACCACGCCCGCGCACTTCTCTTGGTGGCGCAGGAAGGCAAGCTCGGCGAAAGCTACAACATCGGTGGCAATGCCGAGGCGCAAAACATTGAGATCGTGCGGAAAATCTGCGCCCTCATGGACGCCCGCAACCCGGACAACGCGCCGCACGCGGATCTGATCGAATACGTCACCGACCGCCCCGGCCATGATTTCCGCTACGCCATCGACGCCAGCAAAATCCGTGCCGAGCTTGGCTGGGAGCCGTCCGTAACCCTCGACGAGGGCCTGGAGGCCACCGTTGACTGGTATCTGGAAAACCGCCCCTGGTGGCAGTCCATCCAGCAGCGCGGCCACATCCAGGAACGTCTCGGCCTGAAACAGGCGGGTCAGTGATGCGCGCACTTGTATTTGGCCCCAACGGCCAGGTCGGCCGCGAACTTCTCGATCTCGCCCAGGATCGCGGCATCGAGGTCCTGCCCGTCGACCGCCAGACCGTGCACCTGACCCAGGCCGCCGAGGTCGCCCGCTGCATCCACGAGGCCGATGTCGACATCATCGTCAACGCCGCCGCCTATACGGCCGTGGACGACGCCGAGGACAACAGCGAGGAGGCCTTCGCCGTCAACGGCAACGCGCCCGGCACTATGGCCCGCGCCGCGGCCATGCGGAAAATTCCGCTGCTGCACATCTCCACCGACTACGTCTTTGACGGCGCCCCCGGCGATCCGAAGAAAGAGGACGACCCGACCGCGCCTCTCGGCGTCTATGGCGCCAGCAAACTCGACGGCGAAAACGAGGTCGCTTCCGCCGGCGGCGATCACGTCATCCTGCGCACCGCCTGGGTCTTCTCGCCCCACGGCAAAAACTTCGTGAAAACCATGCTGCACTACGGCGCACAGCGCGACGAGTTGACCGTGGTCAACGACCAGTTCGGCGGTCCCACCTCCGCCCACGACATCGCGGGTGCGCTCTGGGACATCGCGGAAGCCTGGGACAAGGGTGACGGCGTCTCCGGCATCTTCCATTTCGCGGGACAGCCCGCCGTCAGCTGGGCCGATTTCGCCAGCGCCATTTTCGAGCGCACCGGCTGGGAGAAAAACCCCTCCGTGAAGGGCATCCCCTCATCGGAATGGCCCACCAAAACCAAACGCCCGGAAAATTCCGTGCTCGACTGCAGCAAAATCCGGGAGGTCTACGGCATCAAACAGCCTGACTGGCGTCCCGCCCTTGAGGACGTCATCCAAAAACTGAACGGGGCCGCGTAAAATGGTATCTGGTAACTCCAAAGCCCGCAAAGGCATCATTCTGGCGGGCGGTTCCGGCACGCGCCTTTATCCCATCACCCATTCCCTGTCGAAGCAGCTCCTGCCGCTCTACGACAAACCCATGATCTACTACCCGCTTTCCGTCCTGATGCTGGCCGGTCTGCGCGAGGTTGCCGTGATCACCACCCCCGACGACCAGGAGCAGTTCAAACGCCTCCTGCGCGACGGATCGCAATGGGGCATGGACATCACCTATATCGTCCAGCCCAAACCCGAGGGGCTCGCCCAGGCCTATATCCTGGCCGAGGAGTTCCTCGACGGCGCGCCCTCCACCATGGTTTTGGGCGACAACATATTCTTCGGCGTGGACATCCCCAAACTGATGAACTCCGCCAATTCCCGCGGCCCCGGCGGCACGGTCTTCGGCTACCGCGTGGCCGACCCCGAACGCTACGGCGTGGTGGAATTCGACAAAACCGGCAAGGTGATTTCCATCGAGGAAAAACCCAAGAAGCCCAAATCCAACTTCGCCGTCACCGGCATCTACGTGCTCGACGGCACGGCACCCGAACGCGCCAAGGCCGTCAAACCCAGCGCCCGCGGCGAGCTGGAAATCACCGAGCTTCTCAACTCCTACCTCGCCGAGGGCACCCTCACGGTCGAGCGTATGGGCCGCGGCTACGCCTGGCTCGACACCGGCACCCATGCGAGCCTTCTCGACGCAGGCAATTTCGTGCGCACCATCGAGGACCGCCAGAACCTCAAGATCGGCTGCCCCGAGGAAATCGCCTTCACCCGCGGTTGGATCACCGCCGACCACCTGCGCGAAATCGCCCTGCCCTACCTCAAAACCGAATACGGCCAGTACCTCCTCCGCATCGCCGCCGAGGGGTAGGGCGCGGGTGCGGGGCGCAGGTCAAGCAAACTTCCCGGCGTGTCGGCACGACACGCCATGCCCGACTTTCCCCCCGGGAGGGCATCCACTACGTCGGCGACCGCTCAATCGCTTCAGTGACTGAGACGACACCCGCTGAACAACCGGGGCGGAGCCCTCCCAAAGCCGGTCATGGCGCGTCGCGCCTCGGGGCAGATCCTACGGGAGCAAAGCGTGAGACAACCCCCCAACGACTGAACCCTCCCCACCATGACCACGACCGAACCCACCACCCGGTCACCCCACACCGGTACACGCAAATCGACGCGCCCAAAGGAACCTTCCACCGTGCCAGCCGTTGGGACCTCAAACGGAACCACGAAAGGACACCGACATGGCAATGAACTCGCTCAAGGACATTTATCTCGACCAGTTGCAGGACATCTGGAGCGCCAACAGGCAGTCCCTGTCCGTCGTGAACGATCTTGGCCGCGCCGCCAGTGACAAAGAACTTTCCGAAGCCCTGATCGACGGTGGCAACGGCATCGCCGACGGCATCGCCGAGATCGAAAAACTCTGCAACGATCACGGCATCGACCCGAACGCCGAGCACTGCAAGGGCATGGAAGGCCTCGTGAAGGAAGCCCGCGCCCACGGCCTCTCGGACGACATCACCGACCCGGACGTGCGCGACGCCGCCATCATCCCGCAGTACCAGCGCATGGTCCACTACGCGCTGGCAGGCTACGGCACCCTGGCCGCCTTCGCCAACCGCCTCGGCCTCGACGGAGACGCCGCCGTCCTGAAGAAATGCCTCGACCAGACCTATGACGGCGACCGCCGCATGACCGAGATTGCCATGAAAGGCGGGGTCAACGCCGAAGCCGTCTCCTGACCCCCACCTTCAACCCGCAAAAGGGGCCGCCCGGGAAACCGCGCGGCCCCTTTGTGTTTTGGAGCATCGGTTGAGCGGGGTTCGTCCGCCACCACTGAACCCGCTCCCCGGGCACGGAACAAGGGGCCCAGCCCCGCCGTGCCCGC